>DATEPO010000038.1:0-7253 GCA_035273145.1 Nitrospiraceae bacterium | reverse complement strand
GCCCGTACGCTCATCTATGAACGACTGTTCGGGGTCGACTCCGAATGGGTATCCGGGACGCGCATGCTGGCGCAGTCCTACGAGGATGCCGCCATTGAACATGAACGTTCGGCCCACATGCATCTGGAGTTAGCCGGGGGGTATCGAGCGCCGCGGGTCGGGCCCTCGCCTCCTGGTTCATAGTCGTTGGGATTGAGGAGGAGGAACCATGCGACATCATCTGGCCGCTTTGACCCCCTGTCTTCTGATAGGCGTCTTCATGCTGACGGCCGCGTGTGGGAGTACGGTGCAGCCGGGTCAGCGAGGCCTGCGATGGCATCCCCTCACGGAAGGTCTCTCTTCTCAGCCGTTAAAAAACGGGTTCTACTGGCGGGCGCCCTGGAACGATGTGTATGTGTATGACGTGAGATGGCAGAGCTATACGGAAACGGTCGATGCGCTGAGTGCCGACGACTTGCAAGTCAACATCAAGGCCGTCGTGATCCTGAGGCCGATCGCGGAGGAGATTCATTTTCTGGCGCAAGAAGTCGGATCTGACTTCTACGCGCGGATCGTCCGGCCTGAGTTCATGGCCGCAGTCCGCAGTGTCGTCTCCGGGTATCCGATGGTGACCGTCCCCGAAAAAAGTGTGGAGATCGCCAATAAAGTTCAAGCGGTGGTGGTGGAGAAACTCAAAGGCCGCCATCTGGATATTCAGAGCATCGCACTCTCCGATGTCGATTTTCCACAAATCGTCTTGGGAGCGATCGAACAGAAGCAGGCCAAAGAACAACAGAAAGAACAAAAAGAATTTGAATTGATCATTGCGGAAAAGGATGCCGAAATCGCCCGCCGCCGGGCCCGAGGCGAAGGGGATGCCATTCGCATCCGATCCGAAGGGGAGGCACAAGGCATGCAGATTCGTGCGGAAGGGCAGGCGCGAGCACAGGAGAAAATCACGAAGACGCTCACGCCGGAATACCTTCGCTACAAACTATACGATAGTCCGAATTCCAAAGTCGTGCTGGTGCCTGATCAACTGAAGGTGCCTGTGATTATCAATCCCGGGATGGAGCACACGCGGTCGGTGCCCCCGATGGACGGCGATCCACGGCCGTTCGCGCAAGGAGACAGCGACCCACGATAATCGCCTGATAAGTTACCCGGGAGGCGAGGTATCAGCAGCTTATGAGGAGGTCACGATGTCTTGCACACGTTGCGGCGGAACCGCGGTGATAGAAGAGTTTCTCGATGACAAGGGCTCAAGCTTAGGATTCGAAGGCCTGCGTTGCCTGAATTGCGGGCATATCGAAGACTCCGTCATCCATAGTAATCGAGGAGGAGGAGCGTCGTTTCCACGGCCGTCGCGGCATGAGCATCTTCTCCGTTGAGAAGGCTTGAGGAGGGACAATGGTAGATCCCAAGGCGGGTGAGGAAGACCTATCGATTGTCGAGGCTGCCTCGCTGGATTGCCAGCTTGACAAGGGGAAGAAGGGTATCTCGATCAATCGGTTTACGGAGCACGCAGGCCTCGCTTAGGATGGCGACTTGTTCCTCGACTTCAGTCAGGTGTCCGGAAATGAGCAAGACCGGTATCTTCCATTTCTTCCGCACGATCTGCATGAGTTCGATACCGTTCAATCCAGGCATTCGGTAATCGGTAATGACAAGAGCATAGGCGCCGGTCTGCAATCGGATTAAGGCCTCCATCCCATCGGACGCTTCAGTGGGTTCATAACCGGAAGACGCTAAACAGGTACTGAGGGCGAGCCGACCCGCTTCATCGTCATCGACGATCAGCACCCGGTTCATCCTATTCATGTCGCGCCTCCGGTGGCCTCGTGCAATCGGTCTGTCTGTCTTCCCTGGTCTTGATCTCGTCCGGCAATAACCCTTGTTCGATTCGACAGCAGAGGGTGGGAGGAGGATGCACAAACTGTGCGAGCCATGCGCTGCCATACGGCTTGTAGAGACTCGGGTTACATCAACTAGAGCCGTTTTCTTTTGTTTGAGGCCTGGCCGCGCACGGCGCGGAACGTGCGATTGTGCTCGACGGCAAGATGAGGTCAACAAAAGGATTGCAAAGTCGAAGAAGACCGTAGCCTTGGATGGACAGGCGCCCGAATGAACTGCAACAATGAAGAGACCATCTTGAGTTTTTTTCACCACAGCGATGAGTGTGTGTATGAACATCGATCTGCGCGACTTTAACGATCAGGTGTTTTCCTTTCATGACGATCCGGTCCTCGTCATAGAAAATTTCTGGACGGCGGCGGAGCGGAAGGCTATTCGGAATGGCATGGATCGTACGAAATGGATGTCTCTCAAAGAGATGCCACAGGTCTATCGTGATTTTCCCAATTGCGGGAACTGGAAGAAGGGCGAGATCGATCAGGCGGAAGCGAAGCTGTTTCTTCAGCGGCTGTCTCTGTCATGCATCATGCGATACATGGAGTCCTTCCCCAATATTATCGGGCGTCATATGAACTTCAATTATTACTCCTACGCTGCGGGTGATGCCCTCTTGACGCATGACGACACGGTGCAGTCGTATTCCTCGGCCGGCACACACAAACCGCCTCTGCGCCGTATCGCCGTCGTGGCCTACGTCCATGAGGAATGGCAGCCCGATTGGGGGGGCGAGCTCATTATTTATTCCTCATCAGTGTCACACCCGGGAAATCAGCCGCGTGATCTCTCGGTGACGCACTGTATTCTTCCCAAGCCCGGATCGTTGGTGCTGTTTACCGTTCCGCGATTCCATCGCGTGTGCCGGGTGGATACTGTGTGCGGCGACTATGCTCGCCTGTCTATCGGTGGGTGGTTTATGACACAGCACGAATAGAGAATGGACCCCTCCTTCAAGACAAATCAATGTCGATAGCTGACTTCATTCCAGAAGGTAATCAAACTGCTAAGCCCCTCCATATGATGAACGCAGGGCAAGAGGCTTGCATCATTTATATCGTAATGCCGACGCAGTTCGTAGGCGTAGGAGAATATCATGAGCAGAAATTATAGTGCCTTCTTCCTAATCAGCATTATCGCCGGAACTCTAGGAGGGATACTGTCGCCGTTTCTCTTTGTCGAGAAGACCGTCCTGGCAGATATGCGCTTTCCCTCCGTCAGTACGGCTGAAGAATTTCGCTTGGTGGATGCGCAGGGAAGAATGCGCGCACTGTTGGCATTCTCCGCCGATGGGGAGCCGTACCTCGCCCTCTTGGATCAACACGAAACTCGAAAGGTCTGGTTGGGTTTGTCCAAGGAGTCTGGGTTAGCGATCCGGGACATCGATGGGGAAACACGATTGGTCTTGAGCTTGGACCGAAAAGGAGAGCCCACGCTCGTATTGAGCGATCGGCAGCAGAATACGCGTGCCCTTTCATCGGTAGGCCAAGAGGCCGCTCCTTAAGGCCACAGCCTCTGCTGATTTTTGCTGACCTGTTACACAGCTTCACCGTTCATGCGACCTCGGTTTAAACCATCGTCATTCTCCCTTTGAACCTGACCTCAACGGTTCAACGTTCTGTGATGCTTAAGTAATTCTTTGCACCGAGTAGGCAAAGAGACTTTCCAGCGAGGGTGGAAACAAGACACGCAGCGTCCCGAGTCGGTGGCGCCCATGTTTATGCGTGGCCGCGAGATAGTGAGCCGCGGTGTCTTGAAGCGAAGCTATCTATTCATTCGCCCAGGTTGGACGAAGGAAGGTGCACTTGCGCCCAATCGTCACACCTGCGTTCCGCCCGTTTGACTATTCACGCTGAAGCTAATGAGTCCAGGCTTTTCAGGAATAGTTCAGGCGGGCTCTGTTCTTCTTACCACCGTGACTATGCACAATTTTCGTGAAGTGTTAGGAGATACTCAGGACTGCACAGCTTCCTCATCTCTTCGGCCGATGATCCCTATCTCCTGAAGGAGGACTCCGACTATACGTCGATCCGGTCAATGCTCAGGACCTAAGCTCGGGGGACGATCAAATAGGTGTTGTCCGAATCACCTGGCTCACATACGTCCTGGTGATTATGTCGACATCGATGCGTATCTGCCTCGCACGATCCGATCCATCGCACCTTGCGAGATATGCGCGTCACGATCAGAAACCACTATGGGGTAGCCACGACGCTTGGCTATTGGGCCTGGGTTTTTCCCTCGACCGGGCAATTGCATAAAGGCGGGCCCAGTACCGATTGGAAGAAGGCTATAGCTTGATGATCGGCGGCGAGGGCACCGCTGTGGAACAACTCACGCCCATTTTTGAAGCCCTAGCGCCGGCTCACGACTGTGTGGCTATGCCGCCCGCCCATACGCTGTCTGCCGATTCAGCGGCAAGATCGGAATCCAGAGGAATGCCAACAGCGTAAAACACCCCGCCGTGAGAATCAGTAGCGTGATGTTTTGCCCGAAAACCTGCTGATACAGATACGCACTCGCGACGGCTGAGATTTGCCCGGCGATGCTGTAGACGGCCATTAACAGCGCGAACGTGAAGGCTGCCGCTTCTGCGCGACAGACCGATGCCGCCAGACTGAAGAAGGTAAGCAGGGCAATCATGCTCACTACACCGCTGACGATATGCAACAGTTGCGCACTAGTATGACCGATAAGCACCATGTAACTAAATGCTGTGGTTGCACTCAGTGCAATGCTGAGCACAAGCAATAATCGCAGTGGGACCGCTTCTATCAAATATTTTCTATAAGCGTACGCTCCAGCAGCGGCGGCTGCCGCGCCGATGGCATGGAGTTGTCCAATGAACCCTTGTCTAAACTGTAATTGATCGGTCATGTGGTAATACAGCGGCAAGCTGAAATTGGGGATCAGATTCCAAAAGGCCAAGAAACCGGCCATGACCCACACCCGTTTTGATTGGACCGCCATCATCATGTGCTGACTCATGCTGATCAATAACGGTTTATTGATGACGACGCGGGGTTCTTCAATTAAGCGCAGCGTGCTTGCCAAGACCGCGAGGGGAGCGAGCGCGGTAAGCAACGCGGCCCACTGCACGGCACCCGCCGGTGTCGAGACTTCTATCAGCCAACCCCCGAGTGCCGCCGCCGTAATGGACGCCATGTTCAACCAGGTCCATTGTTGCCCCTGAAACTGTCCGATAAGCCCGGTCTTCTGTCCTTCCTCGACCATGAGCGCATCGACCAGCACATCCATGGCCGCAACTCCAAGCGTGGTGATGAGCAACATGGTTAGAACGGCGTGCGGAGCGGCAAGCTGACTCATAGCCAGATAGCCAAATGTTGAGAGAGACGTGGCGAGCACGAGGTAACTCTTCCTGCGATATCCGAACAAGGGAACGGAATCGCTGATGAGACCGTAGAGTGGTTTGACAATCCACGGAATGGCGATGAATGCCAGTGCCTGGGCCACGTGATGGGCCGCCATGCCGTCTGACTTAAGATGGTACGCGAGTGGTTGCTGAATGAGTGTCCCCGCGAGGCCTTGTGAAAAATAGGCAAGGCCGAAAAAGAAGAGAAGGTTGCGCGGGGATGTCATGGTGGTGATAAGAAAGTGCGGATCTACCCCAATCTCTTCAAATGTATAAGCTCTCCTCAGTTATGGCAACGGACAGTAGCCAACGCAGCCGGACAGAGCGGTAGCGGCATGTGAGTGTAGGAGAGAGGTGAGATCCCTGCCTATGGGTTCAATCACTCAGGAGGTGAACAGAAGATGGGGACGATGGCATGGTCTTACATTAGGTGAGGCTATCAGGCGGGCTTTGCCTCTAGACTTTCGACATCAGCGATGATCGTATGCAAGCCGCTCGCGCCGGCCGGTTGCGGTCGCACGAGTTCGGCAATCTGCACATTGCCTTTGATGTCGGTGGCGCGGACGACGACTTGGAACTTCCCCTGTTTGGGCGGCTGCCACCGATAGTTCCAGATCACCCAGGAGTAGAGAGACTGCGGAGTTTCCAGTTCGGCATCATTCCATGTTTTACCGGCGTCGAAGCTGATCTCGACTTTGCCTATGGTCTGCGGGCCGCCAAACGCAATCCCGCGAAAGACCTGCTCTGGGCCCCGTAGCGCTTGATAATGGCCGGGACTGTCGATGCGCGAAAAGATTTTGATCGTGCCGTCATCCGTCCAACCCTGGCGCTGCCAATAGCCGCGATAATCGCCATTGTAGACGTCGATCTCGGTAATCCATTTCACATTCTTGATGCCGTAGAGCCCAGGAACGAGGAGACGGAGCGGGAAGCCATGCGCTTTTGGTAGTTTCTCGCCGTTCATTAGGTACGCAAGCATGACATCGTCTTGCATAGCACGCGTGAATGGAATGCTGTCATCGTATCCGTCGGCCGCTTTGAAGACGACATCGCGTGCCGTCTCTTCTTCAACCCCTGCATCTTCGAGTAACTTTTTGAGCGAAATGCCACGCCACATGGCGTTGCCGAGGCTGTCTCCACCGGGCAATGTGTCAATGCATTCCAGCGTGACGACTTGATCGAATGACGGTCGGTTTAAGACATCGCGCCAGCCTAATGTCATTGGATGCTTCACTTCTCCGCTGACGGAGAGCCGCCATTGTTCTTGATTGAGGTCCCGCGACAGATTGTAGGGGGAGTCCATGTAATTGACGACATAGAATTTGTCGTTGGGCGTGAAGTAAATCGTCTCACGTGGCGGCATGGCAAACATACGGCCGAAGACACTGCCGATGGAATCGCAACCACCCAGCATGCCGGCCGCCGTGCCAATGCCCATCAATTGCAAAAACGTTCGTCGTCGTAAATTCACCGGAACTCCAATTACAAATTATCATATTCCTGCATAGCCAAGGTGCGCAAGCGAACGGAGCGATGTATGACGATCAGCGAACGGACTCCGCTATCGCACGAAGACGTATAAACGACGGTGGCATCAACGCATAGTTTGAAAATCACTGTGTTTGATCGCACTGAGAATGGCCCCATATCGAGCAGCCGAGCGGCCAGTGAAAGGGAATTCGACATGTCTGAAAAATATTTGAGCGATTGACTCTTCGCTTGACAAGGCAGGAGGTAGGAGAGTATAAAATCACCTCTCGCGACGATCCTCGATTTGATTTCTCGCGCTGATCGGAACGCCCATTGACAGCCTCTGAGTTTTTCTTGTAAAGTGTGCGGCTCCGGTCGTGTTTTTGTTCTTTGACAACTGAATAGAGTGAGTACAGCTAACAGAAGAGCGAAGGGGAAGGTGTATTGCAGTGGTGGCCCTTGGGTCCAAATTTCAGCACACTTCATTCATGAGAGTTTGATCCTGGCTCAGAACGAACGCTGG
>DATEPO010000037.1:0-3804 GCA_035273145.1 Nitrospiraceae bacterium | reverse complement strand
GTAGTCCCTGTTGTCTTCAATACCGGACAAATCCTCATCGGCCTGGCAAGCGGCGTGCAGTCATTCGGAGAGGCCTATCGAGATTCGATGATTCGTGCCGCGGATTGGTTGGTCAGTGTGCAAGACGCCGATGGATGTTGGCGGCGGCACGGGTCGCCGTTCGCGAAAGCAGGCGAGAAGGCCTATGACACCCATGTCGCGTGGGGATTGTTCGAAGCCGCTCGTCTCGAGCCGGGCCGGCGTTATGCCGAAGCGGCGATGGCGAATATACGATGGGCGTTATCGCTCCAACGCTCCAACGGATGGTTCGACCGGTGCTGTTTGACGAATCCGTCACAACCGCTCACGCACACGATTGGGTACGTATTGCGAGGCATGTTGGAGGGGTATCGATTTAGCCGCGAGGCTTATGTACTCGAATCGTGTCGGCGCACAGCCGATGGACTCTTGTCTGCCTTGGACTCGCAAGGATTTCTTCCGGGGCGCTTGCAGGAAAATTGGGAAGCGGCAACGTCGTGGGCCTGTTTGACCGGGACCGCGCAGGTCGCGATCTGCTGGCTGATGCTGTATGCGGAGACCGGCCGACAGGCGTATCTAGAGGCAGCCTGCCTTGCGAACCGGTATGTGCGCCGGACGGTGGACCCGGATGGCGCGCCGGATATTCGAGGCGGAGTCAAAGGTTCCTTCCCGGTCGATGGGGCCTACAATGCCTATCAATATCTCAATTGGGCCTGCAAGTTTATGATCGATGCCAATTTACTAGAGCGCGCCGTGAGGCCTCGCTGACCGATGTCTGACCTGAACGCCTCGAAGCATCCCTCTGAATCGGACTGCAACGCAATTGCAGCCTTAATGCCGGACAACCCATTTTTGACCTTTGCCTATTGCGAGGCGCGAAGGCGCTTGGGTGACGTGCCGTGGAGTTTTACGCTCCGCCGGCATGGCGAAGTGACGGATGCCTGCCTAGGGTTCATGCGACAAGGCGCCTTGAATAAATCCTTAGAGGTCGCGTCACTGCCTCCGCTTCACCACGCCGACGCGTTTTGGAGCGGCCTCCTGAATTATTGTGACACGTATGCCGTCTCGTCTCTCCACATTCAGAATTTCGGATCGGCGGACGTCCGCCTTCCTGTCCTGCGTTCGGCCTCTACACGAAAGGCCCGAAGCGAATATGTGCTGCGCCTCACCGATCGCGATGTGATCAAAGCCATGCGGCCCAGCCATCGGCAGCGGGCCAATCGCGCTGCCAAAGCAGGACTGAAGATCGTACAGACGTCAGACGTCTCTCGATGTGCCGAACATCTTCGGATGATGGCGGCCTCATGTCGGCGTCGCACCGAACGCGGCGAAGCGGTCTCGATCCATGAAACCGCCTCGATCAGTTATGAAGCGCAAGTCATGGAGGCCTATCTCACATCGGGCGCCGGTGTTCTGTTTCAAGCGTTGCGGGGCGATCACGTGTTGTCCTCCGCGCTTGTCCTGCTCGCCGAACGCGGCGCCTATTACCAGACATCCGGAACGAGTTCCGAAGGGATGAGTTGCGGAGCCTCACACTTCTTGGTGTCCGGCATCGCGCAGCATCTTCAAGCAGACGGCAAAGAAGTCCTGAATTTAGGAGGGGTCGATGAGACCGGATCGGGTCTCGAGGAGTTCAAGCTGGGCTTTGGCACGGAGCGACGAGACATGGAGGCCGCAGAATTTTTCGTCGGCCATCCCTTGAGGCGACACATGACCGTGGTGCTGTCAAAAGTACGGCGAGTCTTGCTGTCAATGTCCGCGAAACACGCGAGGCACGATTCGGAAAGTTCCGAGGTTGGAGCGTGAGCAAATCATGATTCATCCTGCCCTCATCCTCGGGGCGGAGCCGCGTGTCTCGGTGCCGCTGGCCCGTTCGCTGCAGGCGCACGATATCCCGGTGGAGGTGGCATCGTTATCACGCGATGAACCATGGCTTTCCTCGCGTGCGATACGCTCGTTCACACGCTTGCCTGATTTCAGTGAGGCGCCGGAAGAAAGTCTGAGCGTCTTATCTCGGCTCATCGTGTCGACGCATAGCGATCTGGTCATCCCCACAAGCGACAGCACCTTAACGGCGCTCTTGCATGACTATGATCATCTTCAGGAGCTGGCTCATCTCGCCTGCCCTCCGCCGGCAGTCGCAAACCGCGTGCTGAACAAACAGATTACTTTGGACACGGCCAAGCAGATCGGCGTGCCGGTTCCCCAATCCTATGCGATCTCCGATCCCGGAGAGTTGGACCGATTCGAAGAGCTGATGACGTTTCCGATCGTCTGCAAACCACGGTCGAAGACGAATCTGACCAATCCATTCAAGATTCGGTATTTCAGATCATTCGCGGAATTGAAGGCCGCCATCGCGTCCGATTCGACCTATGCGAGAGACATGTTGCTTCAGGAATATGTGTCCGGACACGGAGTCGGCATCGAAGTCCTCATGCATCAAGGCGAGCCCCTGGCCGTGTTTCAGCATCGGCGGTTGAAAGAAGTGCCGAGCACGGGAGGGCGGAGTGTCGTGGCAATTTCGGAAGTTCTGGATCCACAATTGGCGGATTGGGCGGTTCGGTTGCTCCGTGCACTGCAGTGGGACGGCGTGGCGATGGTGGAATTTCGATGCGATGCCGTAAAGGGTTCTGCCGCCTTGATGGAGGTGAACGGCCGGTACTGGGGATCGTGGGCCCTCTCGCTGTATGCCGGGCTGGACTTTCCATTCTATCAATGGCAGCTTGCGCATGGTTGCATGCCGAGTGTCCCTCGGTCGTACACCGTCGGCGTGCGATGGCGATGGACAAGCGGGATGCTGCAACGGCTGCTGCCGGCGTCATCTGAGGTCTCCGATGAAACCGGAATTGCTCATACGCATACGGTCCGCGATTTGTGGGACTGCGCGAAGGATTGCCTTCCTCCCACGCGCGATGCGCTCTGGTCCATGCGTGATCCGGCGCCGGCCGCGTGCGAATTGAGCCGGACCGTGATGCGACGGGTGAAGACGTTAGTGAAAGGATGGCTGCGCCATCGCATACCTGCAGGCCTGGTGGAGTGGAGGCGCGTCCATCGGACGTTTGGACGCCGAACAGGTCTGGTCTTTGCTGCACGGCGCCTCCAGCGATCGCTCGGCATCCGACGCAATGGGGTTGACCTGCCGACCGGCGCCAACACGATAGTGTTTGTCTGCTACGGCAATATCATCCGCAGCCCGATGGCTGCCGCGCTTCTGCGGCGCGCGTTGATTCGCATGGGGCGGCAGGATGTGCGTGTTGAATCCGCCGGCCTTTACGCGAAGCCATGGCGGGGGGCAGATCCGCGATCGATTGCGCTGGCGCGCGTATCGGGTGTCTCTCTGGAGTCCCATGAGTCCACACCGATTTCATGGGATCTCGTCATGCGCGCGGATCTGATCCTGGTGATGGACTATTTGAATGAGGCGGAATTACTGGCGCGATATCCACAGGCGGCTGCGAAGGTCTTCTTGCTCGGTGTGTATTGCCGATGCCACTGGCGTCAAGCAGAAATCGAGGATCCATATCGAGGCAGTCAGGAGGACATTCGGCGCTGCTACGACCGTCTGGAAGTGTGTGTCGGTGAGCTTGCGCGACAATTGCAAGTGCCGGTCGCGAGCACCGAGGAGCAGGTCCTTCGCGCAACTCCGGTGGCGTTCTAAATGAGAGTATCAGCGTAATGTGCGGCATTGCGGGGTTTGTCAATCACGGGACGCAGGCGCCGGCCGACCGCGGGGTTCTGGAGGCCATGCTGCAGGCCATGCTGGCGCGCGGGCCGGACGCCGGC
>DATEPO010000036.1:0-9129 GCA_035273145.1 Nitrospiraceae bacterium | reverse complement strand
TATTGTCTTCGACCGTCACCGCGTCGCATCCAGCGACGCAGACTTTTCCCATCTGGCGGGCGACGACTGCGGCATGCGAAGTCATGCCGCCACGCGCCGTCAAAAACCCTTGCGCCGCGTGCATCCCGTGAATATCGTCGGGACTGGTTTCTTGGCGCACGAGCAGGACCCGCTCGCCACGCGCATGCATTTCAACGGCCCGGTCCGGCGTCAACGCGATTTTGCCCGCCGCCGCCCCCGGCCCGGCCGGCAGTCCTTTGCCGACTGCCGGATGTTTGCCTTCCTCCGTCGTGTCAAAAATCGGATAGAGATACTGGGAGAGCTGATCCGGGCTGACCCGCATCACGGCTTCCTGTTTCGTGATCAACCCTTCATTCACCATCTCATAGGCAATCCGGACGGCGGCAATGCCGGTTCGTTTGCCGACCCGGGTTTGCAGCATGTAGAGCTTACCTTCCTGGATGGTGAATTCCAGGTCGAGCATATCGCGATAGTGGTTCTCCAGTTTTTTATACGTATCGATCAGCGATTTGTTCGCTTGAGGCAGCGCCTTGCCGAGGGCGCTCACAGGCAGCGGTGTGCGGATACCGGCCACGACATCTTCCCCCTGGGCGTTCAACAGAAACTCGCCGAAAAACTTGCGCTCGCCTGACGCGGGGTCTCGTGTAAATGAGACGCCCGTGCCGCTCGTGTTGCCCATGTTGCCGAAGACCATCGCCACCACACTGACGGCCGTCCCCCAGCTGTCGGGAATATTATACAGACGCCGATACGTGACGGCCCGGGACCCGTACCAGGACGTGAATACGGCATTGATGGCCATCCGAAGCTGTTCCACGGGATCTTCCGGAAAACTGCGTCCTGTTTCCTTCGTGACGATGGCTTTCATTCGAATGACAAGATCCTTGAGCGCCTTGGAGTCCAGATCCGTGTCCACCTTCGCTCCGACTTCGGATTTTTTGCGCGCGAAGACCTCCTCGAAGTTTTCACGGTGAATGCCCATGACGATATGTCCGAACATGGCGATGAACCGCCGGTAGCTGTCCAAGGCGAATCGTTCATTCTTGGTTTTCGCGGCCAACCCTTCGACGGTCCGATCGTTCAGCCCCACGTTCAATACCGTATCCATCATCCCCGGCATCGAGGCGCGTGCGCCGGAGCGAACGGAGACCAACAGCGGATTCGCGGGATCTCCAAAACGCATGCCCATCGACCGCTCGACCTTCTTCAATGCGTGCAAGGCTTCATCCCACAGGCCGGGGGGATACATTTTTTTGCGGCGGTAGTACTCGATGCAGGCTTCCGTCGTAATCGTAAATCCAGCGGGCACGGAGATGCCGAGATTCGTCATCTCGGCGAGACCGGCACCCTTTCCGCCGAGCAGCTCCTTCATGTCACCCGAGCCGTCGGCTTTTCCGTCGCCGAAGTAATAGACATATTTCTTTGTGGCCACGACTAGCCTCTCTTCATTGGCATAAGGCCGATCATTAGATGAGCGATGACGTCTGTTGCTGTAAATGCCGACGATAGCGCTGTATCAAATACCGCTTCAACCAGATCCCGAAGATAATAATCGCGATGACAAATGCGCCGAAGGCCAAGACACGATAATCGACTTGCGCCCCATACTCGAAGTACAGCTTTCCGTCCCCTCCTTTGACCACTTCCGTTTCTTTCTGAAGGGTATGTGTCTCACCGGACGGGTCGGAGAGCAGGATCCATTCTGAACACAGTCGAACGGGTTGATCGTCTCCCTCCACGTGGCGCCACGTAAACCGCAGACAGATATCTTGGCGTGGGTTGAAGATATCGGGGATTCGAATGAACTGTTCGAATGTCACCCCGCTGAGCCACATGCCTCCTAAAAAGATCACATTGCACAGCACCATCATGCCGACTGTGACCCACATGCCATAGCGCCGTAACCGTCGTTGTTGCTCCTCCGTGAGGGCATGGGCGTCCACCACAACATCCGAAGATGGAGAGCCACTGCTGTTCAACGCAGATGGCTCACATCATTCATGCTCCCTGCACAGAGATCTGAGAGAAATCCGCCACGCGCGAGAAAAGCCGATCCACGGCGCACAACAAGGAAAGCCGATTCGCTCTCAGCCGCTCATCCTCGGCATTGACCAGCACGCCGTTGAAAAAATTATCGATGACGGGCTTCATCCGGACGAGTGCGTTCAACGCCTTCTCATAGTCGCTGGCCGCCAGAAAGCCGGGCAAGAGCGTTTTGACCTCGAAGAGCATGTTGGCTAGCTCCGACTCGGCTGCATGCTGAAACAACGCCGGGTCCACTTCTTCCTGGGTCCACTTCTCCTTCTCGACCAACCGATGCGCCCGCTTGAATCCTACCATGAGCGGATCGAACTCCGTTCGTGTCGTCACCGCTTGCACAGCTTTCATGCGTGCAAGGAGATCGACCAGATGGAACGTTCCACCGCGAGCGCTGAGCAATGCCGGCTTGACGACGGCCTCGACGACATCTTCGCGGAAACTGTGAATGGTCCGGACATAGTAGCGCAAGCGATCGGCCATGAACTCGACCGGATCGGCACCACCGGCGGCTGTGAATCCCTGCCGCGCCACCAGTTCTTTCGCATAGCGGACGACCTCGACAAGATCCGGATCGAGGCCGCCTTCGAGGATGAGCCGGATAACCGACAAGGCATGGCGCCGCAAACCCAACGGGTCTTCCGAGCCGGTCGGGACCATCCCCACATGAAAGAACGCGGTAATCGTGTCGAGCCGGTCCGCCAGCGAGAGCATCGTCCCCACTGCGGTCTTGGGCAACTCACTCTCCATGGCACGGGGCAGATATTGCTCGGCAATGGCGGCACTGACTTCGACGTGTTCCCCATCGTGCCTGGCGTACTCGCCTCCCATGACGCCTTGGAGTGTTGGGAACTCCCCGACGATTCCGGTGAGCAAATCGGCCTTGCTTAGCTGAGCGGCTCGTTGGCAACTTTCGCGGTGGCCGAGAATATCGGCCAATTTGTCCGCCAGCTTCATCATTCGCTCGGTCTTTTGATAGAGCGTGCCGAGCTTCTGATGGAACGTCATCCCTTTTAATTTGTCGACGCGATCGATCAACTTCATCTTTCGATCTTCATCAAAAAAGAACTTGGCATCCGCGAGGCGAGCCGCCAGCACCCGCTCGTTGCCTTCTTGGATCAATCGCATATCCCGCAACTTCATATTGGTGACGGAGATGAAGGCCGGCACCAAACTGCCATCCTTCTTGACCAACGAAAAGAAACCCTGGTGCTCTTTCATCGCCGTCATCAGCACTTCTTTCGGCACAGCGAGATACTCCGGATTGAACCTGCCGAGAATGGCCTGTGGGTTTTCCACTGTATAGATCGCCTGCACAAGGAGATCTTCGTCCGGATGCAAGGATCCGTGGGCGGACTTCGCCAGGGCTTCAAGTTGCGTAAGAATCATGGCGCGTCGAGTATCCGGATCCGGCACGACGCCATGTTGCTCCAACACCTTTAAATAGGATTTGACGTCCTTCACGAGCACACCTTGCCTAGATGAACGTCCTGACCCGGTGAGGAACCGGTGACCCCACGTTCGATTGTCGGCGGCAACACCGGCCACCTGAAACTTGATCACTCGTCCGGCGTAGAGTGCGACCAGCCATCGGATCGGCCGAGCGAACTTCACTCCGGTCTCATTCCAACGCATGGACTTCGGAAATGAGAGCGAGTCGATCAATTGCGGAAGCAGATCGGCGAGCACCTCTCCCGTGGGGCGTCCCGGATCGCGCTTCACCGCGCAGACGTACTCCCCTTTTGGAGTCTGCCGAACTTCCAAGTCGTGTTGCTCGATCTGCTGGCCGGCCATGAATCCGAGCAACGCTCGCGTTGGATTGCCGGACGCATCGTACGCGACGGTCTTCGACGGTCCCATCACCTCTTTGACCGTGGGGGCTTGTCGAGCAGTCAATGA
Source organism: Nitrospiraceae bacterium (assembly GCA_035273145.1). Taxonomy (GTDB): domain Bacteria; phylum Nitrospirota; class Nitrospiria; order Nitrospirales; family Nitrospiraceae; genus JAICXS01. Next base: position 5,172 of record DATEPO010000036.1, on the reverse strand, counting down.
TTCGACGATGAGTGTGAGGCGTCGTGGCGTCCCGAGCACGCGCATCTGTTCCTGTGCGAGGCGATGCTCTTTCAGCAGACGCTCCGCGGATTCACGAAGGCTGGTAAGCGCGAGAGGGACAAACTGATAGGGCAACTCCTCCGTACCAATTTCAAAGAGCAATTCGCCGACCGCCGGGATGACGGAGGGAGATCTTTTCTTCGCGCGCGCTGTTTGTTTTGAGGCCGCCATAGCTACGTCAACGCGCTCTTGCTGTTCCCGCGGTGTGCTTCAGCAGCGGATGGCCCAGTTTTTCTCGCTCGACAAGATACCCTTCTGCGCATTGACGGGCCAGTGCACGGACACGCGCGATATATCCGGTTCGCTCCGCCACACTGATCGCTCCACGCGCATCGAGCAGATTGAAGAGATGCGAGGTCTTGATGCAGTAATCATACGCCGGCAGGACCAGCCCCTTTTCGACCAGCCGCTTCGACTCGGCTTCAAACGCCTGGAACGTATTACTCAGCATTGCGACATCGGCTTCTTCGAAGTTGTACGCCGAAAATTGCACTTCGGTCCGGTGGTGAATATCGCCATAGGTGACATCCTCGGTCCAGGCCAGGTCGTATACGTTATTGACCTGCTGGAGGTACATGGCAATGCGCTCCGTCCCATATGTGATTTCGACCGTGATCGGATTCAATTCGATGCCGCCGATTTCCTGAAAATAGGTAAATTGGGTAATTTCCATTCCGTCGAGTCGCACTTCCCATCCCAATCCCCACGCCCCAAGCGTCGGCGATTCCCAATCATCTTGAACAAAGCGAATGTCGTGTCGTTTCGGATCGATGCCGAGATCGGCGAGACTGTCCAGATAAAGGTCTTGGATGTTGTTCGGTGACGGCTTCAACACGACTTGGTATTGATAGTAGTGCTGCATCCGATTGGGGTTTTCACCGTATCGACCGTCGGTCGGCCGCCGGCAGGGTTGCGGATACGCCGCCCGCCACGGCTCCGGCCCCAAGGCGCGAAGGAATGTGGCCGGATGGAAGGTGCCCGCCCCCATTTCAAGGTCATACGGTTGATGGATGACGCAGCCTTGGTCTGCCCAGTAACGGTGCAGGGACAAAATGAGGTCTTGATACGTCACAGGTGGCTTCATGACGTTCCGGTGCATCAGATTAGAGCGTGATGGAAACGACCGTAACTGCTTGCAGAATGAGCCGAATGCACGGCCTCGACGCAGGCCAAGCTAACAAGAAGTTTGACAAACTGTCAAGACACCAACGACCTACAGCTACGATCACCAGCGTCACGTGAAGCCTCTACCGTTTTCTTCCTTCCGTAGGTCAAGCTGTCTTGACGTTCATATCCTCGAACCTGTATTGTCGCAAAAGTTCACTGAAGAACTCGACAAATGCGATTTTCTAAGAAAAGCGAGTATGCGCTCCGTGCCCTCACCGAACTCACTGAACACTATGGCCGTGACTTGCTGCAGCGACAGCAGATCGCGGAGCAACAGCATATTCCCATCGAATTCCTTGAACAAATCTTGCTCGCGCTTAAAAATGCCGGATTATTAGCCAGCCGACGTGGAGTCACGGGCGGCTACAGTCTCATTAAACCGCCCCATGAGATTACGTTAGGTCAGGTAATTCGTATTCTCGACGGCCCCCTCGCGCCGATTGCGTGTGTGAGCAAAACGGCCTATCAAAAATGTAGCGATTGCCCCTATGCCGAACAGAGCGGACATGAGGCCTGTCCGATTCAAGACGTCATGCTGAACGTGCGCAATGCCATCTCGGACATCCTCGACAATTACACCTTGAGTGACTTTGCGAAACAATCTAAAGGACATGGGTCTCATGCCAATCACTCATTACGCTGAACGAGTCGGCATCGTCACTCCCGCCTTCGTCATCTTATTGGTGATCTCTACCATTTTGGGACACGGTTCTGTGTTTGACGCGATCTGTCTCGCTGCTGACCGCGAACTCACACTGGCCATCTACAGCGTGCCCAAAGAGGCCTATGAGAATACATTGATCCCGGCCTTCAAGCGACAGTGGAAACAGCGCACAGGGCAAGATATTCGCGTGCGGAGTTCCTATGGGGCATCAGGCGCACAGGCTCGGGCGATCATCGGCGGATTTGAAGCCGATGTCGCGGTCCTATCCGTCGAAGGCGATGTCCATCAAATCGCCAAGGCAGGATTGATTACGCACGACTGGCGCAACGCAGCCGATCACGGCAATGTCAGCGCATCGGTCGTCGCGTTCGGCGTCCGCAAAGGCAATCCCAAAAGTATCAAGACGTGGGAAGATCTGACCAAGCCCGGAGTGGAGGTGCTCTATCCGAATCCAAAAACCTCCGGGGGCGCGATGTGGGACATCATCGCAATCTACGGCGCCGGCCTGAAACTCGCCGATCCAAAGCAGGGGCCTGCTGAAGCGCAGACCGCCGCACTGCTGAAGCGTATCCAGAAGAACGTCAAGGTCATGGACAAGAGCGGCCGCGAATCGGTGACCACGTTCGAACGGGGAATCGGCGATGTGATCGTCACCTATGAAAATGAACTGCTGCCGCGCATCAGGAGCGGCCGCCCGATGGAGCTGGTCTTGCCCGCTGAAACCATCTTGATAGAAAATCCTGCCGCAATTGTAGATCGTCATGTAGAAAAGCATAAAGTACGAGATATCGCCGAAGCGTTTGTCGCCTTCCTGCACAGCGAAGAGGCGCAACGCGCGTTCGCTGAGTACGATTTTCGCGCGGTGTCTGCGCTTCCCGTCGGCGGACCACCCGTCAAAGCGTTTCCGCAGCCGGCACATCTGTTCACGATTACTGAACTCGGCGGATGGGACAAAGTGGCTTCGCTCCTGTTTGGCCCGCAAGGTCTGTGGACGCGCACGGTTGAAGAACTGGGGAGGGGGAAATGATACAGAACGTTCCGGATTCCGGCTTCGAAGTTCAAGGTTTTGGAAGAAGATTGCCTCGCACTTGCCTTCGTGTACTTCGCACCTTGTTCCTATCCCCTAGGCGTTTATGAGCCGGCACGCCATAACAGCCCTGGCCCTGCGATCGGCCGCGATAGGTTACGTGCTTTGCCTCATCCTCTTACCGCTGACGGCCATTGGATTTCAGTCTGTCGAGGATGGACTGACCCGCTTCATCGATGACATTCAACAGCCGCAGGCGAAAGCGGCCCTCATCCTGACCATCGAAGCCGCGTTGGTCACGACGGTGATCAATGCCGTGTTCGGAACGCTTTCGGCGTGGGTCTTGGTGCGGTATGACTTTCCCGGTCGGGCCTTTCTCAATGCGCTCGTCGATCTGCCCTTTGCCGTTCCCACTTTGGTGGCTGGGATCATGATTGCGGCCTTATACGGGGCGACAAGCCCCATTGGGGCATGGCTGTTCACAGGCGGTATCGAGGTACTCTATAACGTCCCGGGCATTGTGCTGGCCATGCTCTTCGTCACAATGCCCTTTACCATCCGCTCGCTACAACCCGTTCTCATGGAACTGGAGCAGGACCAGGAGGAGGCTGCCTACACGCTCGGTGCAACACCGTGGCAGGCCTTCTGGCGTGTGACCGTTCCCTCGGTGTTGCCTGGGCTGCTGACCGGTATCTTTCTGACGTTTGTGCGGGCGCTCGGTGAATTCGGATCCGTCGTAATTGTGGCCGGCAACATTCCACTGAAGACTCAGGTGGCGGCGGTGTACGTCTATGGTGAGATTGAAAGTTACAATCCGCAAGGCGCGACATCGGTCTCGGTTGTCGTCCTGATCGTGTCCTTTCTCGCCCTCATGCTATTGGAGCGTTTCACGCGACCGCCTGGGGAACGGGTCCCGATACTCGTACAACGGGTATTGAATTCCCACCCTTTAGTCGTTAGTTCCAATTCAAGGCTCACCGTTCACAAGTAAACATCATGCGTCGACTCTTCATCAGTCTCGTGTGGCTCTATTTCGCAGCGATGTTAATCGGCCCAGTCGCCTATCTCTCTGTGCAGGCCTTCGGAGAGGGACTCACGGTATTTTTGAACGAAGTCACGCGCCCGGAGGCGGTGCATGGCTTTTGGCTCACGGCCGAAATTACAATCATCGTCCTCCTGTTCAACATCGTGTTTGGTACGGTGACGGCGATGGTGTTGGCACGACAACGCTTCCGGGGCCAAACCATTTTGAGCGGCCTCATCGATCTTCCCTTCTCGGTCTCCCCGGTCATCACGGGATTCATGCTGATTCTGCTGTTGGGACCGGGAACCATCCTCGGAACGTGGTTCGGGTCCATGGAAATCAAAATTCTCTATGCGCTTCCCGCCATGATCTTAGTGACCTTGTTCGTGACGTTTCCATTCGTCGTTCGTGAACTCACACCGATTCTTATGGCCATTGGTACGGACAGTGAAGAAGCGGCGCGCACGCTCGGCGCCAACGAATGGCAGATTTTTCTTCGGGTGACGCTTCCCGCCATCCGATGGGGGATGGCTTACGGCGCGACACTCACGATTGCCCGCGCCATCGGTGAATTCGGGGCGGTGCTGGTCGTCTCCGGGAACATCTTACAACTGACTCAAACGGCGACCCTGCACATTTATCAGAGCTATGTGGATTTCAACTATGTCGGCGCCTACGCGGTGGCGGCGGTGCTTCTGGCCGTATCATTTCTAATTCTCATCGTCCTCGAGCTCGTCAAGGCCCGATCCTCCGTCATGACGGACCGCTCGCCCCAGACGGTGATTCCGTGAAAATCGAGGTCCGAGCGCTCTCAAAATATTTCGATTCGGTGGAGGCGGTGTCGAACGTCTCCTTTACCGTGAAAGAAGGGGAACTCCTGGGACTGCTTGGGCCCAGCGGGAGCGGCAAAACGACGGTCCTTCGCATGATCGCTGGGCTGGAATCTCCCTCGTCCGGCGACATCTTTATCGATCATGTTCGTGTGAACGATCTCTCCGTTCAGCAGCGCAATATTGGGTTTGTGTTTCAGCACTATGCCCTGTTCAAACATATGACGGTGACTGAAAATGTGGCCTTTGGGCTTTCCATTAAAAAGTGGGCGAAACGTGAGCTCCAGCAACGAGTCGCCGATCTGTTACAGCTCATGGGCTTGCCGGGTCTCGGCGATCGGTATCCGCACCAGCTTTCGGGTGGCCAACGGCAGCGAGTCGCCATCGCGCGCGCGCTGGC
>DATEPO010000035.1:0-4222 GCA_035273145.1 Nitrospiraceae bacterium | reverse complement strand
TCATCAAGCCTTAATTTTCGCAACCACTTCCCCACTCGCGTCACTCGCGGGTCTTCCTTGACGGCCCATCGCGCGCCATCTGCTTCCGCATCTGCTCGCATTGATCGAAACTTCCAAATGGAGTATGGCACCCCTCTCAGTCCGACTCGGGTTTGGTGATAGAACACCGGTCCCGTTGATTCTAGCTTGATCAGAACCGCGATAAAGGCAAACAACGGCGCCAGTACGAGAAGTCCTAAGGCAGAAGCTGTTGCATCCAGAAGGCGCTTTAATCCCATTGTAATGGCGCGCCGGCGAAAACCCGTGGAAAAGATCAACGTGCTAGGCTTCAGCAAATCTATAGAAAGCCGTCCCGATTCCTGTTCATACAGATCGTGCCCATCGACGACCTCGACGCCCATGGCCTTCACATCGAGCAATGGTTGCAGCGGCAGGCGCCCCCCGCGTCTATCGCTTATGCACACGGCGATGGTCCCAATCCCATAGCGGTCGACAATTTCGGGCAGTTGATCGAATGTTCCAATAATGCCGGGATTCACCATTCGTTCTCCGACACGCACTGAATCGGCCTCTAAAAAGCCCACCAGCTCATAACGGAACTTACTCTTATAGACTAGGATTTGCCCAAGCTCCTTGGCAAGCTGGTCCCCGCCTAGGATTAAGACGCGACTACGCCGAGCTGAGACTGGGAGCTCGGCAATGGTAAATCCGGATTGAATCTTTGCTGTTTTAACCAACTCTCTCATCGCATTCATGCTCGAGGGGCTTGCTCCTTTTGGGCAAAATAGTCATAGCCTTCCTGCATATAATAAGGCACTACCTCTGCTTCCAAACCGTTCAATACAATAAAAGGCGCGCTGACGAGCTTGAGAGTCGCAATAGCTTTCTGAACCACAGCCTGCCGAGTGATGCCGGCACGAATCACCATGGTGACTATATCTCCCATGGAAGCCAATACGTGCATGTCGGCTAACGGAAGGATAGGAGGGGCATCGAGGATGATGTAATCAAACCGTCCGCGTAGCTGACTAATAATATCGTTGAGCCGGTTAATTTTTGACAGTTCGATGGTTTGATCTGCCGGCGTCCCCGACGGCATGAGCCAGAGCGGCATATCTCCTTGCGAATGCAGGCATGCATCTACCGACTGGGAGCCTGCTAGAACGTCTTGGAGCCCAGGAGCCAGTGTATTTCCCATATAACCGTGAACAACCGGTCGCTTCAGGTCGGCATCGATAATGAGGGTCGATTTGCCGAGATCGCGTGCCAGCACGTAGGCAAGATTGACTGCAACGGCTGACTTGCCTTCGCCCTTCACGGCACTTGTGACGATAATGACTGTACTGCCACGATTACCCTGCATGAGTGTCAGCCTGGTCGCCGCGACACGAAACTGTTCGGTCACAACCGACCATGGCCGCCATTTGCTTACTAGATTCAACTCTAACGGGAACTCCTGTACGGCGGCAGGCTGCGATGCTTTCCATTTTGTCCACGGCCTCATCCAGGACTTCACGATGCCGGGAGCCTCCGCCATATGACCGTTGCCATTTCTCTCGGCATCCGGTTTCGGCAGGTACAGTAAGGGCGCTACCGGGGAAGGCTGCGGAAATTTGCCGGCATGAGCCAAGAGCTTCATTGAAGACCTGGCTGACGCACCGAATGCAGTTTGAAATAACGGAATGCTGGCCAGAATTGGAAGGCCTAATAGGGCTTCCACATCTTCTGATTTCCTAAATGCGGGCTGGAGTTGCTCCAATGCGATTGGCGCACCTACTGCCAATCCGCACCCTATCGCCAACCCTAAGAGCATGATGCGCACTATGTCCGGCTTGTCCGGTTTTTCTGGCAGATTAGCCGGGTCGACGATTCTGAACTGCTCACCCTGTTGCCTCTTTTCCAAATTTTCGGCGACTCTGGCATTGAGCCGCTTGTCGAGCAGCGTCCGATAGTTTTCCTGCAGGTTTGTATAGTCACGTAGCAGTATCATTAACTCCTGTTCACGGGTTGGAGTTCGTTCAACTCGGCCCTCCGTCTCTTTCATCTGGCTGGCGAGTCGGAGCTCACGTTGCCTAAGGCTAGCAATGTCAAATTTAACTTCGTCTCGCTGTTTGCTCAGCTCCCTCAGATAGGGATCGACGGGAAGCTTTTTGGATTCCTCTGTCGCCTCGCCTCCCTTTGCCTCCCCCGCTATTTGCAATTTGACGCTTTCGATCTCCTGTTTCGTGATAATGATGTCCGGATAGTTCTCTTTGTATTCTGCAGAGAGCGTCGCTAAGTTGCGCTCAAGCTCTTTGAGTCGAACGGTCATCAAATCCCCTCTGCCTTCCAGAACAGGTAGCCCCGGACTCGTCGCCCCAGTCGCCTCATATTCCTTCATCGCCTTCTCTACCATTCCCAACCTATCGTTGAGACGATGGATGGCTTCGCTGATGGCGGTCCGGTCGCTCTGGAGTCTGTCCAGTGATCGCAAATTGGCTTCCATTTGGCCGGGGAGTTCACCCATGTACTTCGATTTAAATTCGCTAATGGCCTGCTCTTGTGATTCCAGCCTGGTTTTCGCGAGATTCAATTCCTGCTCAATGAACTGAGAAGCGCCTTCCACCAACTGCTCTCTCACCTTCAAGTTTTGCTCGATGAATTGGGCTGCGAGTTTCGCAGTGACTTTCATTGCAAGTACAGGATTCTCATGGGAGAAGGAAATGTTGAAGGCCTCGACTGAACGTCTGCCTCCTGAGAATGTTCCTACGGTTCCAACCTTGATGTCTTTTCGCATGCGCTCAACCACTGTCTCCATGCCATCACTACGAATGTCGTCCTGATACAGTTTGAATTCCTCAGCGACCTGGCTCAACACGGTTCGGCTCATGACTTGTTGCTGTATCATGGTGAGCCGTTCCTCAACGTTCGCCCCCACAATGCCTTGGACGTAATTTTCCGGGATTTTCTGGTCTTCCACGAGGATTAAGGCGCTCGATCGATATGCCTTCGGTAAGACAATGCAGAGGATGCCGGCAATGGCAATTGCAGATACGAATAGACCAAGTGCCATCCATTTTTTACGTAGGACCATGTTCCAGTAGTCCTGTGGCGATACTGAAACAGTAGATGACTGCATCGTTAATCCCATGTTCCTCTGAGGCTCAGGATCACGACGTTCCGATCGAACGCCACATCCGTTCCTCCTCTTACAGTGTTGAAGTCCGAGCGTCTTACCGTAGCAATGCCGGTAAGCCAGCGAGTGATGGTGTAATTGAGGGATACAGATTCTGATCTGGATTCGTACCGTAACTGTACTGGACCAATTGCTTCATTTAAGGCATAACTCACTACGCCGGTTGCACTGAGATGGTTCGTCAATTTATACGAGGCGGACAAGGAAGCGACCTGACTGAGGAGGGGTGATGGGACGACAAAAAAGCTTGGAAATATAGAACGAGAGTATAGAAGCTTAGCCGACGCATTCTGATGCTCCCATTCCAGTTGTGCATTTACAACATATTGAAGGCTTCGCGTGCTTCCGCTTTTCACTTCGCTAATGCCTCCTGATGCATCCGCCGTCAATGTTGGCGTAAGAACTCGATTCCACGTGATGTTACCACCTTGAGTGGAGAATCCCGAATTAACGGACGTTTCATTCGTCCCCCTGCTGGAATCCGATTGCAGATACTGATAGTTGAGCCCTAGAATATCGAATGGAGTCACTCTCACTTGAGGTCCAGCTGTTATCGTTTGATAGGTCGTGTTAAAGAAACTGCCGACATCCGGCGTCGCCAATTGTTGACCGTATTGTCTTATCGAATGCATATATGTAATGTTGAACGATGATGCTTGGGTCAGCTCGTAAGAACCCATTGCCTTAAGCATGTTGGTACGAGTGTTTGCTCTCGCTGACTGAATTCCTCTTACAAAGTTGTCTGGCACGTCATTTCCAACTTGCGGACCAATAAATGCCAGCGGTTGTGGTGTCGCCCTGAACCTTTCAGATATTGTTAGCTTCGCTCGTCTGTCTATCTTCGCTAACACGCTGTCGAGGTTCAGTTCGGTCCCTATACTGGGAGCGATATAATCAAGGCCGGGATTCCTCACATAGTGCTCTCCCGTCAGGCTGCCGGTCAGAGTCCCGCTGATCAGCCGTCCCCTGTGTTCCACCATGACCTGGGGGGTCACGGTTGTCACATAATCCTGAAGATTGCTTCCTCGAACAAAGAAGACATTGCTA
>DATEPO010000034.1:0-9080 GCA_035273145.1 Nitrospiraceae bacterium | reverse complement strand
AGTGAAGAGTCTGGGTGACACGGACACCGGGGTCCTGAAAAAATAAGAGCCCCGCCGCCAAACCTCGCATGCGTTGTGAAATCGATCGAGCAGGTGTGGGAGTGTCCGGAAAGAACGCTCCCAACCTTGAACTCGCGTCATCTTGCCTGTGAGGGGGAGTTGTGGTCTGGACTTGAACTCGTCGGGTTAGTTTTGCTCGTTGATCCTGTAGTCGATTGATCAGAACCGTTGTTATTGCTGTTCATAGCCTCAAATACAGACATGCCATGCGGTCCTATGGTCATCAAGACAGGATCGCCGTCTTTGGATTTCGCTTGTACAACAAAAGATTCTGCCACCACTTTCACGTCCGTAAAGCCAGCGTTCTGCAAATCCTGCTTAATCTTCTGAGATGCAGCAAGATTCTGATTGGAATTATCAGCCCCGTTACCTTGAGTAGATTGTGCAAACGCCGGTACCGCTGAAATCGCCAGCATTGCCGCTCCGATTAGAAGACGCTTCATGGAATTCTCCTGCTTTTTGATTAGGGGAATGGTGTCTGGTCAATACCTAGAGACGAAAACAATGGAATGTTGCCGCTCATCGTTCCGATTTTCTCCGTCGGTTTTGCACAGACTTTCGTTCAACCCATCGGGTCAGCAGAGCAAACAAGTCCTGGAAGGCGACTAGAGCAATCGACTTCAATTCTTGGGTGTCGAAGTGGCACTCACTCGCGTCCTCAACAATAACTTAGGCGAAATGTGCGAATGGCCATCCACTTGACTACTGTCTTTGCAGCCACTGCATCGAGATGAGTGCAGCGGTGGACACGTCTGAGTATCCGAGCCGTCAGATTTCGCCCGCAAGAAGGCCGGAGCTTGTCGCACGAAATGAGCGATTCGATCGCATTGAATGGGCGGGACAATCGAGCCGTTCGACACTTAAAGTTCGCGCCTGAGTTCCCGATCTCCTGGCTGAGAGCGAGGGTGAGGAGACGGGCATACACCGCCTGCTGACCGCCAAGTGTAGACCGATAACCGGAACCATCCCTCATCCACTTGGTTCGAACAACAACCAATTCGTGCGGGAATAATGAAGTACGAGTACGGCCCTCCGCAGCCCAATTCAGTAGGCTTGGACGTTGGTCCGCGCAGTTCAGGCGCGGCAAAGTCTGGTGCAACGCGCGTTGTCATCGTAGGCGCCGGCTTTGCGGGGCTCGAAGTTGCCAAGGCGCTTGAGACCACCGCGGCACGAATAACGGTGCTAGATCGCCACAACTACACGCTGTTCCAACCGCTGCTTTATCAAGTCGCCACAGCCGCTCTGTCGCCGGCCGATGTCGCCGTACCAATTCGATCATTGCTACGTCGCGCCAACGTCGACATGCTTCTCGAGGAAGCCGAAGGCGTCGAGTTCGAGTCTTCTTGCGTGCGCACCCGCTCCGGTCGACGGCTTCAATACGACTTTCTCGTGCTCGCGACCGGATCACGGTTCAACTATTTTGGTCACGAAAATTGGGCTGCATTGGCTCCTTCTCCAAAGAGCCTGGCCGACGCGATCGAGATTCGGCGACGTTTGCTACTGGCATTTGAGCGCGCGGAGATGTGCGAAGACGGCGAGGAGCGGCAGGCCTTCATGACTTTCGTCGTGGTGGGGGGTGGTCCGACCGGTGTTGAGATGGCCGGGGCAATCGCCGAACTTGCGAAAGCAACCCTTAGACGAGATTTTCGGCGGATTGACCCAGCCGCAGCCCGGATTGTTCTGGTGGAAGCGGGTCCACGAGTGCTCGGAAACTTTGCCGACAAACTCGGGAAGTACGCACACAAGACACTGACGCGCATGGGCGTGCAGGTCCTACTTGATACCAAAGTCGATGAAATAGACGAGACCGGAATTAGGGCGGGCGGCCGTCGCATAGAAGCGCGGACTGTCGTCTGGGGTGCCGGAGTAAAGGCCGGTATTGTCGCCAAATGGTTGGGCGTCAAACCGGGACCACACGGTACGGTGAAGGTTAAAGAGGACTTTTCTGTCCCCAGCCACCCCAACATCTTCGTGATCGGTGATGCGGCGGAGGCAACTGGCTCGGATGGCAAGCCGTTGCCAGGCCTCGCTGCGGTAGCGAAGCAAGAAGGGCAATACGTGGGCGATTTACTCAGGGCTCGTGTCAGCGGAGACGAGAGGAGCCGATCCTTTCGGTATCGCGACTATGGCACTATGGCGACAATCGGCCGATCCGCAGCGGTGGCAGACCTGCGCGGGTTCCAATTGACCGGGACGGTTGCTTGGCTGCTCTGGGGTTTGGTTCATCTTGCTTTTCTGATCGGCTTCCGCAACCGGCTAGCTGTGCTGATCAACTGGTTTTGGGCATGGCTGACCTACGCACATGGTGCCCGCTTGATCACCGAGCCTCCTATTCGTGAGGCGAGGAGCCGACGTAGCGCAAAATCCCAAAGCGCCCCACCCATTCTTCCGCCGAATGAGATGCGAGGAATGTCTTCCAATAGCTCCCACTAGAGTGAGTTCATCGAGTCGAGCATGTCATCTACTTCAACTGTTGGAACCGCGACTGCACCGGTTCGACCCATCCCGCAAGTTCTGCGCGGGCAAAAGGCCCTGGTCACCGGTGCAAATTCTGGAATCGGGCGGTCCGTCGCGATAGCGCTGGGGCAAGCGGGAGCTGATGTAGTCGTGAATTATGTGACAAGGCCGGAGGCGGCCGACGAGGTGGTGCACCAGATCCGTTCCGCGGGCACAAACGCCTATGCCCATCTGGCCGACGTCTCGCAAGAGGATCAGGTCGAGGAGATGTTTCGGCACATGGTGCAGAAGCTGGGCAGGATCGACATCCTCGTGAACAATGCAGGCCTCCAGCGCGATGCGTCATTCCACGAGATGACATTGGCGCAGTGGAAGACCGTTCTGGATGTGAATCTGACCGGCCAGTTTCTATGCGCCCGCGAAGCCGTCCGGCACTTCCTCAAAGTGGGCGTCGTGGACGGAGTCTCGTGTTCCGCAGGCAAGATCGTCTGCATGAGCTCGGTGCACCAGGAGATTCCGTGGGGTGGACATGCGAACTATGCCGCGTCCAAGGGTGGCATCATGATGATGATGCAAAGCATCGCACAGGAAGTCGCGCCGCACCGCATCCGCGTCAACAGCATTGCACCTGGCGCTATTCGAACTCCCATCAACACCAGCGCCTGGCAAACGAAAGATGCCTATGATCGCCTGATGACGCTTGTCCCCTACAAAAGAATTGGAGAGCCGATCGATATCGCACGCGCCGCAGTGTGGCTTGCGTCCGATGAGTCCGATTACGTGGTGGGCGCGACCATGTTCGTGGACGGCGGCATGACGCTGTTCCCTGGTTTTGCGACAGGCGGTTAGGCGCATTCAGCCCCAGATCATGTGCATTCGGAATCGAGAATGGCGAGCGAACGGTACGACATCATTATTATCGGTAGTGGAGCGGGCGGTGGGACGCTTGCGCACCGTCTTGCGCGGACGGGCAAGCGCATATTGCTGTTGGAGCGCGGGGATTTTCTGCCGCGAGAGCGCGATAATTGGGACGCCTCCGCCGTCTTTATTGATGCCAAATACCAGGCCAACGAAACCTGGTATGGGGCCGACGGTCGCGCCTTTCGTCCCGGCATCCATTACTGGGTGGGCGGCAACACCAAAGTCTATGGCGCCGCCTTGTTCCGGTTACGCAAGGAGGATTTTGGCGAGATCAAACATTATGGCGGGCTTTCACCGGCTTGGCCGCTGGCCTATGATGATTTCGAACCCTACTATTCGGAAGCGGAGCAGCTCTACCACGTGCATGGTGAGCACGGGCTCGATCCGACAGACCCGCCCGCGAGCCGTCCTTATCCGCATAAGCCCGTATCCCACGAGCCACGGATCCGGGAATTGCATGATGCGCTCGTAAGACAGGGCCACCACCCTTTTCCCCTTCCTCTCGGAATCCTTCTCGACGAGGCCGATGGCAAACCGATCCATACCAGCGCGTGCGTTCGGTGCGACGCGTTCGACGGCTACCCCTGCCTGGTAAATGGCAAGGCGGACGCGCAAATCATCTGCGTCGAGCCGGCTCTCAACTCGGGCAATGTCAAGCTGCTCACCAACACTTACGTGGAGCGGCTGGAGACCGATGCTGGCGGGAAAACTGTTTCAAAAGTCCACACCAAAACGGGTGATGTGCAAGAGAGCTATTGCGCCGACATTGTGGTCGTCGCGTGCGGCGCTCTCAATTCGGCGCTGCTGTTGCTACGCTCGGCTAATGACCAACACCCGCGTGGCATGGCCAATGGCTCAGGGGTGGTCGGGCGCCATTACATGCGCCACAATAATTCGGCGTTCATGGCCATATCTCGCCGGCCAAACCTGACAAAATTCCAGAAAACCCTGGCTCTCAACGATTTCTATTTCGGTGCGGATGACTGGGATTATCCGCTAGGTCACATCCAGATGCTGGGCAAGTCGCATGGCGAGACGATCGCGGCCGAGGCTGGCGGTTGGGGCGAATTGATGCCGGAAATGACCTTCGATGCCATGGCGCGACACGCGGTTGATTTCTGGCTTACTTCCGAAGATCTACCCGCTCCAGACAACCGCATCATGTATGACCATGGGAGGGTCGTCCTTGATTTGAAGGAGAACAATATGGAGGGTCACCTGCGGCTTCAGAGCAAACTCAAACAAATGCTTAAAGAAACCGATTACCACCCTCACCTCTTTCCGCACTCACTCTATCTTGGCAAAGAGATACCGATCGGCGGTACGGCGCATCAGGCGGGCACCGTTCGCTTCGGTCGTGACCGTAAAACCTCGGCACTGGACCTCAATTGTAAGGCGCACGAGCTCGACAATTTATACGTTGTCGATGCCAGCTTTTTCGTGTCGATCGGCGCGGTCAACCCGACGCTTACCATAATCGCAAATGCGTTGCGCGTGGGCGATCATCTGATCGAGCGCCTACGCTGAGGGGAGCGCGTGAGACGAGCGCGCCTGATGTCCTGATCTCTGCTCCGCCGGCTTACGATCCCCGCTCAGATTGCGCGCCGTGTTAATCAATGACAGGTGCGAGAATGCCTGGGGGAAGTTTCCGACCAGCCGCTTGGCTCGTGGATCGTACTCTTCCGAAAGCAAACCGACGTCATTTCGCAGTTCGATGAGCTTTTCGAACAGTCGACGAGCATCGTCCGTCCGGCCAGTCAGCACCAGATTGTCAGCGAGCCAAAAACTGCAGGCGAGAAAAGCGCCCTCGCGGCCGGGTAGACCGTCTTTGCCGCTAGAGGGATCGTAGCGCAATACAAATCCGTCAGCCATGAGATGTCGCTCGATCGCAGCCATTGTGCTGCTGACCCGCGGATCGCTCGGCGGAAGAAAACCGACCAGCGGTATCAGCAGAACACTGGCGTCCAGGTCCTTTGAGCCGTAGCTCTGCACGAATGAGCCAATATCAGAATTGAACCCTTTGTTGCAGACTTCTTGCTGAATCTGGTCTGCGACGGCGCGCCAGCGCTCGACCGGACCAGGTAATTGGAATTGTTCGGCACTCTTGATACTGCGATCGAACGCGACCCATGCCATGACTTTCGAATAGGTGAAGTGCTGCCGACCTCCTCGCACTTCCCAAATGCCGTCGTCTGGGTTCATCCAAATCTGCTCGAGATGACTGAGAAGCTCCCGCTGGAGGTCCCATCCCGCGTCATTGTTGCCGAGCCTTGCTCGGCCATGATGAAGAGCGTCCATCACCTCGCCGTATATGTCCAATTGGACTTGTTCAGATGCCGCGTTACCAATTCGAACCGGTTTGGCTCCTTGATAGCCCTTTAGCCACGGCACCTCCCATTCCGTAAGTCGATGCTCGCCGGCAAGACCGTACATGATTTGCACCTGAGCCGGGTCGCCCGCCACAGCGCGAAGTAGCCAGCTGCGCCATGCCTTTGCCTCGTCGTAACACCCTGAATTCATGAGCGCTAACAAACTGAAGGTAGCATCTCTTAGCCAGCAAAAGCGGTAATCCCAATTGCGTGGCCCGCCCAGCTGCTCCGGCAAAGAGGTGGTCGGCGCCGCAACAATGCCACCGGTGGGACGGTAGGTCAGCGCCTTCAGCGTGATTAGGGAACGAAGGACGGGCTCCGCCCATTCCTCGCTCGGCTCAAAGCGGGATGACCAGTGCTGCCAAAACGCTTCCGTCTGGGCCAGCGCTGCCATCGGTTGGATGGGCGCTGGCGCATCCAGGTGCGATGGACCATAGGTAAGTACGAAGGGAATAGAATCGCCTGCCGAAACATTGAAGGTGCCGACCGTCTTGCGATCTTCTCCACGCAACGTTACCGGGCTGCGCAGCACGACCATGTCGGGCCCAGACACCGCCAAGAGCGTGCCATCCTTTCCGCGGGTCACCCACGGGACCAACGCGCCGTAGCCGAACCGGATGATTAGCTCGGTTCGCATTTGCACGGTCCCGCGCTTACCAATGACAATCCGCACTAAATCTGAGGCCTTGCCGCGCGGGGGCATGAAGTCGACCAGCGTCACAGCCGCTTCGCTGGTCTCGATATCAGTTTCTAAAATCAGCGTGTTGGTGCGGTAGCGACGCACACTTGATTTGACCGGTTCGCACGGCGCAATCAACCAGCGTCCGTTGCTGGGCTCGCCGAGAAGAGCGGCAAAACAAGCGGCGCTGTCGAACCTCGGCCAACACAACCAATCAACCGAACCCTGGCGCGAGACCAATGCCGCCGTCTCGCAATCTCCGACGAGAGCATAGTCTTCGATTTTTTCGACCACGCGCCACTCCGATCTTGTGAGCCGCCAGCGGTTTCACTCCTGCAAACCTTTTAAAGCGGTCTCGCCACTCTAGTTCCGGTTGCGGCCTCGCCACGTGTGAGCGCTTGTTGCAAGGCATATTCAATCGTCCTCAGCTTTGGTGTTTGCGCGAGGCCTCACCTCTCCGGCCGATGCCATTATTGGCTCGACGGATCGGCCGAAAAAGAGTTGCCGAAGATATTAGCCGAACTGTTTCTTTCCTGATCCGCGCGCGATCCATCAAGATGTGCTGAGGTCCTCGGGCGCGCTCACCGGTCGACGGGATCCTCGGCGTGGATTTGGAGTCAGAGCAATACGTGACCCGCACAGGATTCTCTGGACTGCCGCTACACGTCCTTCTTTGTGGGTACGACGATGGATTGAGGAACGTGCTTCTATATGCGCCGTTGCTAAAACCTAAGCAGGGGACGTCGCACGCTTGGACGACTAGAACGACGACGAATGCAAGATTCCGTTAAGATCAAACCGACGCACCAACAACCGCTGGCTCCCACCTTGACTTCGGCGGACGACCGCATTGTTCTCACGGACTGGTTACCCCCGCGTGAAGGAATCGTTCCGCACATCCGCATTGGCAAGCGGTGGATTAGTCTTCTGTGGCTGATACCAATCGGTGCTGCGGGATTGGTTCTGCTGATAGCGCTGGCGCAAAACCTGCGGCAGCTCCCAACCGTCCAAGACTTCATCAAGCATTACCCCGGCATCGCGCAGACCGCACCGTCTGTGGACACTGGGTTCCCTTGGTGGCTGCAGCTGCAGCACTTCCTCAATATGCTTTTCATGATGTTCATCATGCGTGCGGGCATCCAGCTCCTGGCTGATCATCCGCGCTTGTACTGGAACAGAGATTGTACGCCGGGGACGGAGTGGTTTCGATTTCAACATCCGGTGCCACCGGGCCGCATCTGGACCGCAAAGGACGATGCTGTGACCCTTCCAGGTTGGCTCGGTATTCCCGGCCTACGCCACACAATCGGGCTGGCCAGGTGGTGGCACTTTTCCATCGATCTCCTTTGGGTGCTAAATGGGGTTGTGTTCTACATCATGCTCTTCACGACTGATCAGTGGCTGAGATTGGTTCCGGTGACCTGGGATGTTTTCCCGAACGCCCTCTCAACCGCAATTCAATACGCCTCGCTAAACTTTCCGACGGAATCGAGTTGGACGCGGTACAACGGGCTCCAACAACTCAGTTATTTCCTGACCGTCTTCATCGCGGCGCCGGTTTCGATCACCACCGGACTTTTGCAGAGCCCCGCTATCTCCAACCGCCTAGGCTTGCTCGGCAGCGTGCTGAACCGGCAGGTCGCTCGGTCCATTCATTTCATATCTTTCCTGTGGTTCGTGTTCTTCATCCTCGCACACGGCGTGATGGTGTTCATCACGGGCCTGAGGGAAAATACCAATCACATGTTCGCGGGAGTGAAGAGCCAAGAATGGGTCGGGTTGCCGCTTTTCGTACTCGCGCTTGTACTGGTGGGCCTGGCCTGGAGGGCGGCCTCCCCGTTCACGATTGCTCACGCTCGTCTGGTGCAAAAGACGGGACGGCTCATGGTTGGTTGGATCAAAGGATTGTCCGAGTGGTGGGAGCCAACGGCGGAGCTGAGCCAGGCGGATATCTCCCCGCATTTTTGGCCGAACGGCACGATGCCGAATTCTGCGGAATATAACAGGCTGCTCGCAGGTAAATTCAGCGGTTATCGTTTGCGGGTGGGCGGCATGGTGGAGAGGCCTCGGGAGTTCTCGCTTGCGGATCTAAAGGCGATGCGAAAGCAGGAACAGATCACCACCCATTTTTGCATTCAAGGATGGTCTGGGGTGGCCGAGTGGGGCGGGGTCCCCATGAGTGACATTCTTGATGCCGTAAGACCTACGCCGGAGGCGCGCTATGCCGTCTTCTACTCACTTGCGGATGGCTCTGATGGCGGGCGCTACTATGACATTCACGAGATTTTTAATATGCGACATCGGCTCACTATTCTTGCCTACGAAATGAATGGTGAACCAGTAAGCGTTTTGCATGGCGCCCCCTTGCGGCTTCGCTGCGAAAACGAGCTGGGCTTCAAAATGGTCAAATGGATTGCAGCCATCGACTTCGTGCGCGACTTCCGCGATCTCGGCGCCGGACAGGGCGGCTATAACGAGGACCACGAGTTTTACGGGTATCGCATGCCGATTTGAGACTAGCGGCAAGCTGAGCGAAGTTGTTGGTGCGCTTTCGATTGTAGCTCCCAAAAAAAATAGAAGGTGATTGATTAAGG
>DATEPO010000033.1:0-4683 GCA_035273145.1 Nitrospiraceae bacterium | reverse complement strand
GCCAGCGGAGGATTTGCTCATCGGTAACATGATAGGAAGACCCTCCACGTTTTTTAGTCTGTCCGGATTCACTTGCCATGGCTTACAACATGGCTTTTCCTGTCAGGTCGTCGCTCCATGTAAGAACGCAACCACTGCCTTACTCATTCACGGTCATTGGTTGTTCATGAAGATAGCCCATACAGCTCCCCATACTTCTTCTCCAGATATTTCAAAAACGGCTCCGGACTCAGCGGCTGTCCCGTCACGCGTAGCATGAGATGTTCGGCTGTGAACATGCGGCCCCAGCGGTGGACCTTTTGATTGAGCCATTTCGTGAGTGTGGTGAGTCGTCCGGCTTCGATCTCGGCTTCGAGATTTGAGATCTCTTTTTGCGCTTGATCGTACAACTGGGCGGCATACAGGTTGCCCAACGTATAGGTCGGAAAATAGCCGAAGGCGCCTAACGACCAGTGCACGTCTTGTAAGACGCCGTCCGCATCGTTTGGCGGGACGATGCCGAGATAGCTCTTCACTTTGTCGTTCCAAATAGCGGGTAGATCTTCGACATGGGTTCGACCTTCGATCACATCCTGCTCGATCTCGAAGCGCACCATGATGTGGAGGTTATAGGTCAGCTCATCGGCTTCGACGCGAATCAATGACGGTTTTGCCCGATTGATCGCCGTGTAAAAAATCTCCTGCTCTACTTTGCCGAGCTGTTCAGGAAACATCTGTTGCAGCAAGGGATAAAAGCATCGCCAGAAGGGACGGCTCCGGCCCACGGAATTTTCCCACAGTCGTGACTGACTTTCATGGATGCCCAACGACAGCGCCTCTCCCAATGGAGTGCCATAGCGGGCGGGATCGAGGCCTTGATCGTACAGCCCATGGCCGCCCTCATGGATACAACTGAACAAACAGGCCGGTAATTCTCGTTCATACACGCGTGTCGTGACCCGGACGTCTGTCGGATGGAACGATGTTGTGAAGGGATGTGCGGAGAGGTCTAATCGCCCGCGCTCGAAGTCATAGCCCATGGCGGTCAGCACCAACCGGCCAAATTCCATTTGGCGGGTTGTGTCATAGCGCAGGAAGAGGATGGCATCGTCAATCTTGACGGGGGATGTCATGACTCTATTCAGCAGCGGCACCAGCCGCGCCTTCAATGTGGCGAACACCGGCTTCAATTGATCCACCGTCGCGCGTGGTTCATACGCATCGAGCAGTGCGTTATACGGCGTGTCCCGATAGCCCAGATATTCGGCTTCTTCTTTCTTGAGCGCCACGATCGTTTTGAGATGGGGAAGAAACATGCGAAAGTCACTTTTCTTTCTCGCCTCGGCCCATATTTGCTGCGCGAGCGACGATTCACGGCTGAGCCGCTTCACAAAGTCCGATGGGAGTTTTTTGGCGCGGCTGAAATCCCGCCAGACTTCCCGCAACAGGGCACGGGCCGGTTCATCCCATGCATCGCCAGGCGATTCTATGGCCTCTCCGATCGATGGATCGACCCATTGACTCAACACGCGCTCGATGTCGAGTGAGACGAACCGGTCATGAGCCAGGGTTTGTAGTGTCGCAATCTGTTCCGCTCTTGCATGGCCGCCACCGGCCGGCATATACGTTTCTTGATCCCAGGAGAGCAATGATGCCGCGCTGGTGAGATGCTGGATCTCCACGAGCTGTGTCGTGAGCGGCGCTAACGTCCCGAGCGTTTTCATGGAGGCCTCCTTGCACAACCGCGTCCAACACGCGATGATGCAGTCTACGGAATGGATGCTGGGTTTGTCGACCAGCGGAAGTTCAAAAGAGTGAGGACATTATGAAAGATCTGGTGTTGCCTGAGATCGAAGCTTACGCCGAAGCCCACTCGTGGGCGGAGTCGCATATCTGCCGAGCGTTGCGCGAGGATACCTATCGGAGCATGGAATCCCCCAACATGGTGGTGGGCTCCCTCGAAGGCGCTTTCCTCAAAATGATGGTTCAGGTCGTCCAGGCCAAGCGCGTTCTGGAGGTGGGCACGTTTACGGGATACAGTGCCCTGTGCTTTGCGGAAGCGCTGCCTCCCGATGGGGAAGTCATTACCTGCGATATTGATACGTACTCCGTTGCGTTGGCCAAGACCTATTGGGCCAAGAGTCCGCATGGAGAGAAAATCTACGCTCGGCTCGGCCCAGCGGTCGAGACGCTCGGTACGTTATCCGGACCGTTCGAGGTGATTTTTATCGATGCCGATAAAATCAACTATCTGATGTACTATCGGCGCGCGCTGGAGTTGATCGCTCCTCGCGGCGTCATTCTCATTGACAACGTGCTCTGGTCCGGCGACGTGTTGCAATCTGACGGCATCGATCCCTCCACGGCAGCTATTCAAGAACTGAATCGAATCATTGCCGCAGATCGAACGGTGCATGCCGTCTTGGTCACGATCCGCGATGGGATTTTTGTCGTGAGAAAAGCGTGAGCGACGAAGCCCAAGGGCGTGTGGTGCCGAATAGAATCGTACGCTCCGAATCACCCGCTCTCGCGTATGCGGCCTTGACGACGGCTGCCGTCGCGTGGGGCGGATCCATCGTCGGGCAAAAGGTCGCACTGGGATGGTTCTCGGCCGTCGAGGTTTCAGTCTTACGCGGGATTGGAGCCTTGCTGATCCTGATTCCACTCTGGTGGTGGCAGGAAGGAAAACAGGTCAGCTTGTCTCTCAAAGATCTGGCGATCCTCTCATGCTTGGGCCTCGGTGTGCTCGGGAACCATCTCCTGACCCTCTTTGGATTGCGGTACATCGACGCCGCAACGGCCGGTGTGGTCATCGGGGCCGGACCCGTGATCACTGCAGTGTTGTCGTCCTTCCTGATTCGCGATGTTCCGTTTCGGACCGTCTTGCCTGGCTGTGCCGTCTCATTCGCCGGCGTTGCGCTCGTATCCGGCATCGGCTCTTCCGGTGTCGAAAGCCAACAGCCCTGGCTGGGTGGAACGCTCGTGATCCTTGGGCTCGTCAGTTGGGCGCTGTATACTGTCGGCAGTCGCCGCATCATGGAGCGGCTTTCTCCCTTGACCATCAACTGGACGACGTTATTTCTCTCAATCCTGCTCCAGGTCCCGTTACTGTGGACCGATAACAGGATGATAACGGATGGTATCGGCACCGTCGCTGCAACCGGTTGGCTGGCCGTACTCTATTTGATCGTGTTTGCCACCGCGCTCGGGCAGCAAGCCTGGTTATATGGCGTGCGGGGAGTGGGACCGTCTCGCGCGGGGGTGTTTGTGAATCTGATCCCAGTATCTGCACTGGTGTTCGCAGCACTGATTCTTGGTGATCGCATCGGGATAAAGGAACTCACCGGGATCATGCTGATCTTGGCAGGGGTGTGGTTGGTCAATAGACCCATGCCGGCACGCGGGTCGGTTCGGCAAGAGGCATAGACGGCCAGATTCGACTATACTTGTCCTGATCTCTAGATGCATATGGCTCTCGGATATGAAAAGGAGCCGACATGAACCGCTTCAGATCCTCATGACACCTATTTATGAGAATCTGCCACGCCGTATCCTTTGTTTGTCAGAAGAATCCGTAAAATATGGCCTCTCATCCGTGATGCACCGCATCGGAGTCTGAAGCGCCATCGCACGGGCAGAATCAACTTGATCGTCACCAATGTGCCGTTCATCAATAAGCCGGTGCGATAACGGACACCGGTGCAACAAGAGGCATAGTGGGACCTACTTCTCAAGCGAATCCACAGACTATCCTAATCGTCGAAGATGACGAAGACATGGTGACTCTTCTCCAGTTTTTGTTGGAGCGTGAGGGCTATCAGGCGATTGTCGCAACAGAGGGCCGGCAGGCGCGCACTCTTGTCGAGACCCTATCGCCCCCCCGATTGGTGCTCTTGGACGTCATGCTCCCATACCATAACGGCTTTGAACTGGTGACCTATATCCGATCGAAAGAGCTGTGGCGCGACGTCCCGATTGTCATGTTGACGGCCGACTCAGCCGAGCGGGACATTGTTCGGGCTCTGGATGTGGGTGCCAGCGATTATGTGGTCAAGCCGTTCAATCCTAAAGAGCTTATGGCTCGGCTTCGACGGTTTCTGAAGGCCGTGCCATAATTATCCTTCTATGATGAGTGAGATGGCAGGGCCTCCCGATAACGCTCTTATTAGATTGTTATGGACGGTCGCGGTAGGCGAAGTCGTGGTCGTCCTCACTCTCCTGGCCGGTGTCGTCGCGCTTCATTTCACGAAGACCCTCCAGCTCCGGCGTCGCAATCTCTTCCATGCCACCTGGAGACCGCTCCTCGTACAGAGTTTGACCGATAGTCCTCAATCGGTTCCTTCCGTCCGTTCCAGGGATATTTTGAACTTTCTGTTCTACTGGAATTATTTCCATGAGTCTCTGCTTGGCGAAGATAAAATAGTCGGGCTGAATCAACTAGCCCGTCTGACCGGCATGGACCGGGAGGCGAAGCGGCTCCTGAAAGCGAAGGGGCTCCGCAAGCGCCTGATGGCGATCATTACCTTGGGCCATCTCCGGGAGCAGTCGGCCTGGGATGATCTCGCGGCGCTGGCTCAATCCCCACATCCCGTCGTGTCGTTGTCTGCTGCACGAGCCTTGATGGATATCGACCCGAAGGCGGCATTGACATTGATCACCCCGTGGATCGGTGCGCGAGCCGATTGGTCGCCGCCACGGGTTGCT
>DATEPO010000032.1:0-2278 GCA_035273145.1 Nitrospiraceae bacterium | reverse complement strand
GATCATCATGGTCTTCTTCTCTTCAAAGGGATAGGCCGATCCAATCTCCACCTTGACTCGTTCGGCCATGTGTTCGCCGATGAGTAAATTGTACTTCTTTTTGACATAATTCATGATCGCATCGTCCATACGATCGCCCGCAACCTTCACCGATTCACTATAGACAATGCCTCCCAAGGAAATCACCGCGATGTCCGTGGTGCCGCCCCCGACGTCCACCACCATATTGCCGGAGGGTTCCGTAATGGGAAGCCCGGCCCCGATCGCAGCCGCCACCGGTTCTTCGATCAAATAGACTTCTCGGGCCCCGGCGAGTTCAGCCGAATCTCGCACGGCGCGCTGTTCGACTTGCGTGATGCGGGACGGCACGCCGATGATAATGCGAGGTCTTACAAAGGTGCTGCGGTTGTGCGCCTTATTGATGAAATACTTCAGCATCTTTTCGGCCATTTCGAAATCAGCAATCACACCTTCTTTCATGGGACGCACGGCGGAAATGTTTCCCGGCGTCCGGCCGAGCATCTTCTTCGCTTCGGATCCGACCGCCAACACCTTCTCCGTCTTCCTCTCGACGGCGACGACAGAGGGCTCGTTCAAGACGATGCCTTTGCCATGGACATAGACCAACGTAGTCGCCGTCCCCAAATCAATCGCCAGGTCGTTTGAGAACCAACCTAAGATGTCACCGGCAAATCCCACGCGCTCCCCCTTCCTCCAACGTAAACGAATAGTACGGTTCGCTCAGGCTATCCAAGGTTACTCCTGAACATCCAGATGCCGATTCTGCAAGACCTGCGTATGGGCCAGTTCGTCCCCCAAACGGAGATGCTCTTCATTGCCGATCATCAACAAGGTTTCAAATGCCGTAATGGCGCTCGCCACGATCCATCCAATATAAGGGACGGCGAATACGAGATAGGCCGACGCAAGAGGCAGATTGCGAATGATGGATTCCTTGAAGCCGGCCGCGTCCTGCGTTTGGACATTGACCGTGTGCAGACCGGCTACACGTTTGCCAATGCTGCGTCCGCCCGAAAACCCATCGCCGATCAAGACGTACGCTAACCCCGCAAGCCAACCACCAGGGGAAAGAAGCTTCCCAGCCGCTATAACAAGAATGGCATCGATGAACTTTGCAATAACCCGGTTTAAAATATCGGCTTTGGGGTAAACCCCCCTAGTCGGACGACGAGTCCCCCGTTCCTCTGCCACATCTGCATCAATAATAGCAAAGGAGTATAACAAAAAGACCCAGATAGCACAAACAGATGCATCGGCTTCTATTGGAGAATCCCGCAGCGACCGAACGTTCTCTTCCTCCTCTTGCCTTTACGGTGGACCGCCGGTAAAATTTCATTCCTCGCCGATGCACTCTTAATGAGGAGAGCTTTATGATTAAGTTGATGCGCGAAGGCGCTCACAAATATCCTTGGTTGTTGAAATCCATTATGGGTCTATTGGCGATCGCATTTATCGTCGGCATGGGTTGGTGGGGGTTCAGCGAAAACCAGACCAATGCCATCGCATCGGTCGGTGATCTTCCGATCAGCCGAGATGAGTATCGCCGCGCGTATGAAAATACCTACCGATATTACAAAGACAATGTCCAAAGCGACTTCAAGGAAGAGACGTTGAAGCAATTCGTGCTCGACGGCTTGATCCAGAGTAGGATTTGGACACTCGCGGCCAAGGATCTGGGTGTGACCGTTTCACCCGAAGAGTTGCGTGACGATATTCTTCGCCGGCCTGACTTTCAAAAGAACGGACAGTTCGACCCCGATCTGTATCGTCGGCTCCTTGCCGCGAACCGATTGACCCCTGCACTCTTTGAATCCATGCACCAAACAGAGATCTTGAGGGAGAAAGCTAGAATGGTCGTGCGTGACTCCGTCGCCTTGACTCCCGCCGAGATTGCAGAGGCGCAGACGTTACTCGCGCGTCAGGCGCAGCCCGAATCGCCCGGTCAGTCCGCACAGACAGCCAATGAGCGTTTGCTGCAGGATTTCTTATTTCAAAAACAGCAGCGCGCCCTGACGGCCTACCAAGAGGCACTGAAAGCCAAAGTGCCGATCCAGATTCATAAGGAAATGCTGTAAGACTTCAATCGGGAGCCCGCTGATACGCTCTCAGCGGGCCAGTTATTCTCCCTGCCCGCTTCGCCGCTTTGTTTAAGGCGCAACGAGCGGCCGCCCAGACCCATCCTCAACCAGTCAGCTCACGCAAGCTCGTCATATCGCGTAACGGCGGCTTTCATAGCCGACCTGAAACGCCGCGCTTG
>DATEPO010000031.1:0-2825 GCA_035273145.1 Nitrospiraceae bacterium | reverse complement strand
TACCTTTCTTTTTCGCTGTCAATTTCAATTCCACTAGTCCGAGCGATGAAGTGAGACGTTAGCATGTGGAAGCAGAATTTCATGTTTCGATATCAGGATTCGACTCCATTGAAGCAGTCAGAAAATGAATTGTTTCACGATACCGATCCGGCGTTGGACAGCGCCGGTGGTTTGCAGTTGGAAAAGTTTATTTCAGTGTGGATTCAAGGCGACGGGAAGGAGGGAGAGCCTCCCACTGCCTACACCAATATATATGTGCGCACCGCCACGCTGGATATCGATCGGCGCGCCGGGTTTCTTCAACCGTTGCAAGGGCGGACGCATCAGATCAAGCAGCTCCTCACCGATGGGCAGAAGCAGTATCTGCGCGAATGGCTGAGCCGGACCTCACCGCACGCGTGGGCGGAGGCGGAGGACCACTTTAAGGTAGCCTTCGACGCCGACTGACGCAGGATGCTGAAAAAGCCCTCCAACTGCGTTCTCAGTCGCTTGGACCCCTCAACGTACTCACACTGTACGCCTCGGCGTCCAAGCTCCTTGCGGCCTTGTTGGCCGGGCTTTTTGAGCATCCTGTTGGTTTTATCCTGTTCAGCAAATGCTAGTCGGTCTCTATTCGGATTATTTGATTTGCCTGCAGCCGTTGCTGCAACCATTGAAACCTACTATGCGCCTGAAGACCTACCGGCCGATCACCTCATCGCGCTCTATGGCCATGCCCGCCGGTATATTTATGTGGCTGTGTATACCATCACGTTTCCGCCGATCGTCAAGTCGCTGATCGAGGCAAAGAAGCGCGGAGTCGATGTGCGCGTGATCACGGATCGCGGGCAGGGGAACGATCCAAAACAGCAGCGGGCGTTGGACCTCTTGCATTCGGCCGGCATTCCCATTCGTGTCAATCAGCACGATGGCCTCATGCACTTGAAACAAGTCGTGATCGATGATGAGATCAATACGACCGGTTCGATGAACCAGACAACGAGCGGTCATCGATATAATGATGAGCGGCTGGATGTGATCGTGGATCGAGCCGTCAGCATCAAAGCGCGGGACAAGTTTTTGGCCATGTGGAAAGACCCTGTGCGCTATGAAGAATGGATCGAACCGTAAACGATGAGCCCGGTATGACCGAACACACCGATGTGCTGATCGTAGGCGCCGGCGGAGGAGGGGCCGTCTTGGGTTTAGCGTTAGCCCAAAAGGGGATTCATACGATTGTCCTTGAGCAAGCGCTTGGGCCACCGACTGGGTTGCGAGGCGAGATTCTTCAACCCAACGGGCAACAGGTGCTCGACCGGCTCGGTGTCCTCGGCAAGCTGCCGTCGCACGCCGTCCGTTCTGTCCGGCATTTTCATTTTTATCGGGCGGGCGGCGATCATCTCTGTACCATCGATTATGGCATGCTGCCGCCTCCGTACAATCGCGCCGTCGTCACGTTACCCAACGTCGCTCATCATGCCATTCTTGATGCATTGGAATCGTCGTCGCCAGGCAGTCTTCGGTACGGAACCACATTCAAGGGCTTGATTCGCGACGGACACCGCGTGGCCGGAGTCGAGGCGGAGCATGGAGGTCGATCGATGTCGATTCGTGCTTCAGTTGTGGTAGGCGCCGATGGCGCGCTGTCCAAAGTCCGTGACGCGATCGGCATTCCAGCCCAGGTCCATCGCTACCGCGAGGGATATCTCATCGCGATCTTGGGCCGAGCGCATGATGATCTCGCGGAGTCGCGCTACTATGTCGGTCGAGGAGCCATCCTTGGTCTCTTTCCGGCCGCCGAAGGTAAGCAGTATTTGTTCTATATGATTCCAGCGGATTCCATGGCTCAGGTGAAGGCGGCCGGACTTTCAGCCTTACGTCAAGCATGGCGTGAAATTGCGCCGGATCTCGGGCATGTGTTCGACGGCTTGACCGATTGGAAGCAAACCGCGTACATGCCGACCGGCCGCGTGCGCACCAAGACCTGGGTCGCCGATGGCGCCGTCTTGATTGGCGATGCCGCACATGCCATGAACCCTCATGCCTCCCAAGGCCGAATGCAGGCCATGGTAGATGCGATGGCCCTGGCCGATCTTCTGCCGTCCTGCCTTCAAAAGGGTGATTTGTCAGCCGCGGCGCTGGCGCCTTTCGAGCGGGCGCGGAGGCCGCAGGTCGAGATGCTGCAGCGACTTGCCGACGAGCAGGTCATCTTCTGGAACACGGCCAATCCGCTGCTTGGGTACCTCCGTAATCGTGTCTTTCGCACGTTCAATCGCAATCCGCGGCTGCGGTATCGGGTGCTCACCACGACGGCGGGCCTTCGTTCCACGGCTCCGTTTGGTCTCATGGATCGCTTGATCGCCGCAGGATTGTGGCCTGATCGTCATGCCGATTGTCTCCCGCCTGAAGCCGCCGTGCCGGTGAATCAACCCTGAGGTGCTATGTCGCTGACCCAAACGATGTTTGAAAACCTGCCCGAAGAAGTGCGCGAAACGCTGCAGCTGTATGTCGAGCGAATGACGGATCTGTACGGGCCGTCTCTCCACGCGATGCTGCTGTACGGGAGCGCCGTGCGCGGGGATTATTTGGCTGGGCGTTCCAACCTGAATCTGCTTGTGCTGGTGACCAAGGTCGACATGTCGCTTCTCCAGGCCTATACGAAAATTCACAAGCGCTTCCAAAAAGAGCAGATCCCTGTCCCGCTGTTTTTGACGGAGGAGGAGTTGCGTGGATCGGCCTCGATCTTCCCATTGGAGTATACGGACATGGCGGCGTTTCATCATGTGTTGATGGGGCACGATCCCTTCGTCGGGTTGGCGATCGAGACGAGCCGCATAAGTATACAG
>DATEPO010000030.1:0-3679 GCA_035273145.1 Nitrospiraceae bacterium | reverse complement strand
GGCGCTCTCGGATATTCGGATGCCGTTGATGGATGGGTATCGACTTCTTGCCCACATGCGGAATGTGCGGCCGACCATGCCGGTCTTACTGATGAGCGGCCATCTCGATGGAAGGTATGATGCGGATGCGACGCAGGCGGGGGCTTTTGCAATTCTGCACAAGCCACTGGACCGCGAGATGTTAATCAGTCAACTACAACTGGCGTTCCAGCGAGCACACCGAGACAGAGGAGAACAATATACGAATCCTGCACGGTAAATTTTCATTTTAGCATACGGACCGAGCGCACCAACGCGCCCCATTCTCTCCTATTATCATCTTATCATCGCGACAACAAAAGCGTCGAATACCGTTGGAAACAACAATGCTTCCATACGAAATCACGCAAGAACGCAATCTGCTTGTCTAGATTTTTCGTCCGCTGATGGGGACGGAACAGGAAGGACAGGAGAAGGTTATGACAGCAGCCGGTCCACAGTCTCTTTCCCCATTTGATAACATTCGCACGCGGCTGACTGCAATCTTCCGCGATCGAGAATGGTAATCTTCCCACGGGTGACGCGGACCATGGCTTGTTGCTCCAGGCTTTGAAGCACGAGGCCTGCACTGGTGCGGCTTACTCCCAACATGTCCGCCAGCATCTCCTTCGTCAACGACAGCTCTTTCGCATCGGTCCGGTCGTGCACCATCAGAAGCCATCGGGCGCACCGCTGTTCAGCGGCATGTAAACGATTACAGCCGGCAGTCCTGGCTAACTGGGCCAATTGCGCACCGACATAACGCCGGAGCCGCTCGCGTAGGTTTTCATTTCCCTCGAGCTCGTGTCTGAATAAGTCGGAACGCATGCGTCGAGATTCACCCGGAATTTGAACAATCCCGCGAGCAAAGGCAAATCCCTCGCCAAAATAGTGAGGAACACCGAGAAATCCATCATTTCCAATAGTGGCGACCTCAACGCCTGACCCATTTTCCATCATCATCATGAGCGAAATGACAGCCGAACACGGAAAGTAGACATGCGTAATCGATTCGCCCTGCTCATAGATGATTTGTTGTTTTCTGAGATGAACCAGCTCCATTTTCGAGACGAATGCGTGCTGCATGCCAAGCGGCAAGCCGGCGATCAACCGGTTGGGATGCTGGTTCGGAGTGACACTGGACGACATGTCCCATGGTAACACGCCTCCTATCGGAGCGAGGGAACCACGCCCGAAAAATAGTCTCCTGCCGACACGAATGGCATTACTGACAAGTAACCAGCAGACTTTCCGTCACGATTTTCTAATAGAGCGGTACATAGGATGGTCACGAACGGAAGAAATACAGAATCGAAACGCAGACGAGCAGATTATTCGCCGCATGCGCCAGCATGCTGGGAAGCAAGCTCCCTGTTTTTTCATAGATCCAGGCCCAGAGAAGGCCGCTCCAAAAGACGCTGATAAAACCCAGCACACCATAGCCATGCGCGATGGCAAAAATCCCGGCGCTGATAGCAGCCGATATCGCCCAATTGAATCGCCGGCGTAGCGTCCCAAAGATGAGCCCACGAAACGCCAATTCTTCGAACAGAGGCGCCAGCACGACGAACTCCAATAGGCTGATCATCACCACAGGCCCTCGGCCCCACACAAGATCCGCATCGAACCATTCCGTCCAATGACTGGACAGCCCCCACTCTTCGGCAAGGAGTCCCAATCCCCACTCCCCGATCAACCCTGCCGCTAACACAGCGAACACCGCCACAATGAGCCGGCCCTGCCCGCTTGGGGAGAGACGCAAACCAAAGCCCGTTAGGAATCCGATGCCGTGAGGAGCCAGGAGATACTGCCGAGTCAGCACGAGCAAAGGGAGACTGGCCAGCGGAATGCCGGCCACGCGTATCAGCAAACTATCCGACTCAAGAAAGAGGAAGGCCACACTGAGGAGCAGACCCATCGCTCCGCCGCGGACCAGCACGGCAACTCCCAAGCGCCCGCGCCAAACAGGTGGAATCGACGCGGATCCGACGGGGTAGGCCTCGCCACGGCGCCGAAGCAGCATGAAAAGCGTGAACACGCCAAGCAGAACGATGGTCAATTCACCGGCGGTGATGAGCCGTACTTTTCGCAAAAGCGGCATCACGCGGGCGGCGGACTCGCTTGTGATGGACATCAAGAGATCCTGATCGCTGGACCGCTCGGCCACTCGCAGGGCCATCTTGTCATAGAACCATCCGATCGGCAGCACATCGGCCAACTCAGCCTGTAACGAACGCGCGATCGTAGGATCGACCTGTGGATCGACATACGCGGCTCGCATCATTCGGGCAAACTTGGGAAAGGGATCTTCACGCCTGTCCCACTCCTTGAGCTGCCGGCCGAGATCCTCGAAACGGCCTGCTTCCGCTTCCAAAATCGCAAGGTAAAGATGAGTGTCCGGGTTATACGAAACGTCGGCTAACTCCTGATACCAGGCAATCGCTTCACCTAGGTCACTTGATCCATTGTCCGTGGTCCATTGATACAGAGCGCGCTCCCAAGGGGGTGCGTGAGCGATGGCCTCCTCCATCTCCAAGGTTCGACTCACGAGGTGCGACAAGGCCCGTTCCGGAAACCCGACCCGGTCCAACCGCGGAATTGAGATTTGCAGCCAGATGAAAAAGCCCATGCCGGCGACCAGCACAAGCGCCATGAGTCGTGTGACGGCCGTCGAGAAGTGGACTTCACCAGGGCAGCTTCCCACACTTTCTGTAGGTAGAATCATTGGAGAAGACCCGTCCATCTGGAGATCAGAGCCGGAAGATCAAGTGGGTTCATCCATGGAGAGCCGACTATACCACTCGGCTGGATGGCCTGCACGATTGTGTAGTTTCCGTAGCGCCGCTGAAGAGTGTCCGCTATAATGGGCGGCCCTCTTGCAGACGTGAATCGTTCAACGTTCATCGACCGGGAATTTCGTGTTAACGAATAACGGTTCACGATTAACGGCCTCTCGCTGGAGATCGCCTCACATGAGAAATCGAACGAACGATGGAGATAGAATGATCGGGCGCGGGCAATCTTGGCGCGCGGAGAGGTCTTCATGAACGCACGGAACGTCTTGTCGGTCCTGCTTGGTCTCGGCGTCGGTTTCGGTGTCTGGGGCCTCTCAGCACTGACGACATCCTCCAACACGGCGGCCAAGCTGGATCCCGCGAAAGTCACCGATCAAATCCATGCCGTCATCGAAGCCAACCGCACGATCTATGCGACCCATGTCGTGGATAAACTCCAGGCTAAAGGCATCGTCACGGCCGCCGAGTATTGGAAGCAAGAAGATGTTCTGCCGTTGCCCGCGCAATTTCTCATTGAAACAGGCCGTCTGGTCGGTGAAAAGGGGACAGGGCTCAAATACAGATTGGTGAGCCTTTGGCCCATTTACGTCTGGAACGCCCCGTCTACGGACTTCGAACGAAAAGGGCTGGAGGCCATCTCGAAGAATCCGGAGCAACCGTATACGGGATTCGTGAACATGGGACGGGACCGTTCGTTTCAAGCCGTCTATGCCGACCGCGCCATTTCGCAATCCTGCGTCGACTGCCACAACTCGCACCCGAACAGCCCGCGCCGCGATTTCAAACTCAATGACGTGATGGGAGGGATTGTGATTACCATTCCCATCGAGGACTAGCAGATGCTGAAAAAGATCTTATTACACCCA
>DATEPO010000029.1:0-13578 GCA_035273145.1 Nitrospiraceae bacterium | reverse complement strand
AGAAACGACGCTGACGAAGTATGGCGTCAATGCCATGCCCGTTGTCGATAGCCGCCGGCGCTATCGCGGGCTGATCACCCGTGAGACGATTCAAAAAGCGCTCTTCCATCAATTACGGACCATACCTGTCAAAGAGTTCATGCAGACCGATGCCTACACCGCGGCGCCCGACACACCATTTCGAGAGATTGAATCGCACATGCTGGAGCGGAACCAACGATTCGTGCCGATTGTGGATCACAGCAAGATCACCGGCGTCATCACACGCACCGATCTGCTCCGTGCGCTGCACCGTGATGTGCTCATAGCGCCGCACGTGCAGGCCAAAGGCGATACGCCACCCATGAGCCGGCACATGCAGAATGTCCGAAGCCGGCTCAAAGCGCATGTATCCGACGATCTCTACGCCCTCCTGCAATGCGCCGGTGAATTGGCCGAGCGCCGAAAGGTCTCTGCTTTTGTGGTGGGCGGCTTTGTGCGGGATTTGTTATTGGACCGCCCGAATTTCGATCTCGACTTCGTGATCGAAGGCGACGGCATTGCCTACGCGCGTGCGCTTGGCCGCGAGCTCCATGCCCCGGTTCGCGCACACGACCGTTTTGGGACAGCCGTCATCACGCTGCAAGACGGCCGCACGTTGGATGTCGCGACCGCAAGAACCGAATATTACGAATATCCGACGGCGCTTCCGACGGTGGAACGCAGCTCGATTAAGAAAGACTTGTATCGGCGCGACTTCACCATCAATACGCTGGCGATTCACCTCAACACGGAGCAATTCGGCCTGCTGCTTGATTTGTACGGTGGACAGCGAGACCTGAAAGACGGCATCATCCGCGTGCTCCATAGCCTAAGTTTCGTGGAAGATCCGACGCGAGTCTTCCGTGCCGTGCGCTTCGAACATCGATTCGGTTTTCGGCTGGGAAAGGAAACGTTGAGCTTGATTAAGGGAGCGGTGAAGATGGATCTGTTCCACCGCCTCTCCGGATCCCGGCTGCTGACCGAACTAGTCTTGCTGCTCTCTGAGGAAGAACCTCGGCATGTCATTGCTCGTCTCGGCGAGCTCGATCTTCTTCGATTTATACATTCCCAGCTCAAGTGGACCGCGCCACTTAACGCGGTGCTGAAGCAGATTGAAGAGGCATTAGACTGGTACCGGCTGCTATATCTTAATCGACCGCTTGAAGCCTGGCTGGTGTACTGGATGGCGCTGATGGATGTCCTGCCTGCCGACGCTCTGGAGCAAATAGTGACGCGTCTGGCCGTTTCGCAGCGCCGGGCGACTAAGCTCCGTGTAGCGCGCCTTCAATCGCGTGACCTGCTCCGCCGGCTGGAACGGCGTCCCCTCCTCACACCCTCACAGACGTACCGGGTGCTCTATATGCTCCCTGATGAA
Source organism: Nitrospiraceae bacterium (assembly GCA_035273145.1). Lineage (GTDB taxonomy): Bacteria > Nitrospirota > Nitrospiria > Nitrospirales > Nitrospiraceae > JAICXS01. The sequence continues at coordinate 12,182 of DATEPO010000029.1, read as the reverse complement.
GTGCTGCTGTTCGTGATGGCCAAAAGCGTGTCGGATACCGTCAAGCGCCAGGTTTCAGCCTTCATCACGACCTATCGACACATCAAACCGACGACCACCGGCGCCGATCTACGCGCGCTCGGAATCAAACCAGGCCCCCTGTACACCACCATTTTGAATCGGCTGTTAGACGGCCGATTAAATGGCGATCTGACTTCTGAGACCGATGAGCAGGCCCTGGTGATGCACATGATCAAGAAGTCCCAACGAACGCCGGCCTCCTCGAAATAGCCTTACTTACCCCATGAGGTAGGTGGTATACCTACGAGATTTCCTCTCCGCCCTGACAGCGCCCGCTATCGAATGCTGCTACCCTCATCGCGTGATTATGCAATACCACCTACGACTCGCGCTCCGGACATGGCGGCTATGCGGACTTGCCATAGGCCTGTGCGGAGCGTGTATCGCCTTGGCACTGAACGGCTGCCTCATCATGGAATCGCGGCCACAATCCATTGGCAAGATTACCGTGGTCCAAGGAAATATTTTTCTGGCACGCGCAGAGTTGATGCATCCGGAAACCGTTCGGCAATCCTATCCCCTCTACGCCTATGATGTGATCGAGAGCCAAGCCGGGTCGAGCACGCACATTTCGTTGCCCCATGCTCGGCTCATCTTAGGGCCCAACAGCCGACTCACCTTCCATGAACCGGCCGGCGATCGGCACACGGCCATCGCGCTGGAACGCGGCACGTTACGCCTGCAGGCATGGTCTGATTCCGAAGAAGTATGGACCGTCGAAATTCTCGCAGCCGGATCCAGCACGGCCATCCACCATGGAGAAATCACTGTGTGGGTTCAGGAGGAGTTCGATGGACAAGAGATGGGGCACCCCGTTGTCGCAGCCATACGAGCGATCGGGGTGGTCAATCACGGAACACAAGGCGAGGCGACCTTTGAAGCCATGGGGCAACGCGTGGTCGTTCGTCCTGGCTATCTGTCCGTCACGGCTCCCAACCATCCCCCAACGCCCGCCGTGGCGATGGAGGTCGCCAAGGCCTTCATCACCGATATGATGCATACGACGGATCCGAACCAGAATCAGAACAATAGGACAGCGATGAAGCCGTCATCGCCGCCTCCTGTGAAGCGAATAACCGAGACAGTCGCACAGCGAGCCTGCAAGAAACAGAAGGAACAGGCGTTGCGCATCAAACCATCCGTCGACAAGAGCAAAACCCGCTTGACTCACTGCCTCTAAGTTCAAACCGCCGCGTTCAGGATCGAATCACCCCAGGACTACCAAGCGCGTTCCAGCGAAACATCAACATTCGCCATGGCTTCCTCTTTTTAGTGTCAAATCCGTAAAACCAATCGACTGCGCGCCACTTCTTGTAATGCTGTCTCCTTCAAGCTTCTGCCCCGGGACTCTTGCGAGCTGGTGTATGGGAAGAGACAGAAATACTCCTCGGCACAACGGCCACCGCTCTATGCTAGAATCGATGATCGTGCCTGGCTCGTTCTTACTTAACGAAGAGGTTATGTATGGAAATTGGATTCGTCGGTTTAGGCAAGATGGGCATGAATATGGTGACACGACTGCGCCAAGGCGGACATCGAGTGGCAGTGTTCGACCGAAACGCGGAGCTCGTCCAGCAGGCGCATCAGCAGGGATGCATTGCGGCCACATCGCTGGCCGATTTAGTCACCAAGCTCACCCCTCCCCGCGCAGTCTGGATTATGGTGCCGTCCGGAAGTCCGACGGAAGAGACTGTGTGGAACTTGGCTGAGCATCTTCAATCAAATGATGTCATGATCGACGGGGGAAATACGCGCTTTCATGATGACGTGCGCCGGGCAGTCAAGTTGGGCGAGAAAGGCGTTCAGTACATCGACGCGGGGACCAGCGGCGGCGTGTGGGGACTAAAAGTCGGCTACTGCTTGATGGTGGGAGGAGATGATCTTGCCGTGAAACGCCTAACGCCAATCTTCGACACGCTGGCTCCCCCATCGGGATGGGCTCATGTGGGTGCACCAGGCGCCGGCCATTATGTCAAAATGGTTCACAATGGCATTGAATACAGCCTGATGCAGTCCTATGCGGAAGGCTTTGAACTGATGGCAAAGAGCGAGTATCGATTGGATCTTCCGAAGATTGCTCATCTGTGGATGCATGGGAGTGTCGTGAGATCGTGGCTGCTTGAATTGGCTGCCGATGCGTTGACCCAGGACCCTCATTTGGAGAAGCTCAAAGGGTTTGTTCAGGACTCGGGAGAGGGACGATGGATGATCGCCGACGCCATTGAGAAAGATGTGCCGGTGCCTGCTCTTACCACCGCGCTATTTACGCGATTCCGTTCTCGGCAGCCGGAATCGTTTGCAGATAAGATGCTGGCGGCCTTGCGTCACGCCTTCGGCGGACACGCGGTCAAACGCTGAACATTGGGATAGGAGCAGCCCTCCATGGTCTCTGCCAGCTTACCGTTAGACAGCGGGCGACACTCCGTAGTTGAACCGTGCTCCTTGGTGATTTTCGGCGCCTCCGGCGACCTCACTCGACGAAAGCTGATGCCGGCTATCTACAACTTATTGCTTGACGGCATGCTTCCGCCTCACTTTGCCGTCGTCGGGACAAGCCGAAAAGACCTGCGGCATGAAGACTTTCGCGCCGGCATGCGCACGGGGGTGGAGAAGTATTCACGCCGGCCTCTGGACCCGTCGACATGGTCCGCTTTCGAACCTCGACTCTTTTACCATCGTGGATCAATCTCGGATGCCGAGACGTATGACGGATTGAGATCGTTGCTGGCTCAGGTCGAAGCCGATCAACACTTGCCGGGACATCGACTGTTTTATTTGGCGGTGCCTCCCGATGCGTTTGCGCCCATCTGCCAAGGCCTGCAGCGGGCGGGATTGGCATACCCACCGGACGCCCATAAGCCCTTCTGCCGGATCATCGTGGAAAAGCCGATTGGACACGACCTCGAATCGGCGAGACAGATCAACAGGGCACTCGCACAGGTCTTCGATGAATCGCAGGTCTTTCGCATTGATCATTATCTGGGCAAAGAGACTGTTCAGAATCTGATGGTGCTGCGCTTCGCGAACAGTATTTTTGAGCCGATCTGGAACAGCAAGTATATCGATCATGTCCAGATTACCGTCAGTGAAGCGGAAGGGGTGGGTACACGCGCCGCATATTACGATAAGATCGGCGCTTTAAGAGATATGGTGCAAAACCATATCTTGCAATTGCTCTGTCTTGTGGCCATGGAGCCGCCTCATTCGCTTGATCCGAACGTCGTCCGCGATGCACGCATGAACGTGTTGCGCTGTCTCCGTCCGATTGCTGGAAAAGAGGTGGAACGCATGGCGGTCCGAGCACAATATGGTCGGGGGACGTGTCGCGGTATCGACGTCCCCGACTATCGCCATGAGGCGGGCGTCCCACCGGATTCCACGATGGAAACCTATGTCGCGCTGAAACTTTTTGTGGAAAACTGGCGCTGGGCGGGTGTGCCATTCTACTTGAGGACCGGAAAGGCCATGCCGACACGCGCAAGCGAAGTGGCCGTGCAGTTCAAAGATATTCCACAAATTTTGTTCAATGCCAACCCGACTGTGCCGCAACCTCCCAACGTCTTGGCGTTGCGCATTCAGCCTGCAGAAGGCTTCTCGTTGCGGGTCATCTCGAAAGTGCCCGGCACAAAAGCGCAGACACAGCCAGTCGAAATGAACTTCAACTACGATGATGCTTTTTCGGCCGGCACGCCGGAAGCGTATGAGCGACTCTTGCTCGATGTCATGATCGGAGACGCCTCGCTCTTTATGCGCCGGGATGCCGTCGAAGCATCGTGGGCCTGGGTCACCCTGATTCTGGACGGCTGGAAGGCGGAAGCAAGAAGGCGGTTGCCGGACTATCCGGCCGGCACCTGGGGACCACCAGAAGCCGACCGCTTAATTCAGGTCGATGGCCGGGCTTGGCGCATCATGTAGTATGGGCCATCCTTTATTAGTGCCGAACGACTAGATGCCCTCGCCGGTTTTGCTGATAACACGCTTCATCGTGGGCTCTGCAAAACGGACGTTCCTTCCCATAGGACACCACCATCAACCGGTTTGGGTCCAGGAGTTGATCACGGAGGAAACTCAAGACTGCACGCGCCCGTTTTTCCCCCAGCACGAGATTGTAGTCATCCGTGCCCCGCTCATCGCAGTGGCCTTCAATCATGAGTTTATTGTTTGGGTCTGCTTGCAGCCAGCGCGCGGCATGCATCAACCGCTCACGGGCCTCGTTCGAGACCACGGAACTATCGTAATCGAAAAAGATATCCTCCAAGCCGGCGAGCGCAGCCAATCGTTCTCCCTGCTGCCTCTCTTGGAGGCTCAGCCCTTCGCCGTACCGTCCTCCAAGGCCGCCGGGCGGTGTTGATGAAGAGAGCACGACGGCGTCATTTAGAATCCGTTCCTCACGAGCATTCTTGCCTAATGTCAAAGCCTCCGATCGCTGAAAGTGAGACAGGTCAGGAATATCTCCTATCGCCCTTCGTTGCCCACGTTCCAATGGAACGACCACTTCCATACCGGATTGTCCGTGCCCGGACTGCAGGCCCTTCTCACCGGCATTCCCATTGATCCAGCGAATGCAGCCTGACTCCGTGAGCAGCACGGCGCCGATCCAGAGTACTAGCCCAACAGATCCACTCACTTTGGCGTTCATATAGATACCCCGATAAAGGATGTGGATTGAATCATTCGATCAAAACGTAACAAAAACTACGGGGGTGTCAAACAGAGCGGTGGGACGTCGCGTGGGAGAGCGACGGAGAACTAGAGAGGCGGAAGTTGTTTAAGAATTTCTTCTTTCCTTCCCAACCCCCCAATGAATCGTTCAAAGCGTCCATTTATGTACAGCGCAAGGGCCGGCAGGGATGAAATGTCGAGTTCGGCTGGAATTTGATAATTTTCTTGGACGTTCATTGTTAAAATCAGAAGGCGCCCGTCGCATTCCGCGTCGAGCTTCTCCAATTCACGCATCAACGCCTGACACCCTCCACAGCCAGGCTGCCAGAATTCCACCAATACGGGAATGCACGCGCCTTCCACAGCGCGATCAAAATTGCGGTCGTCGATAGCCGGAATCATAGACGAGTCACTTAGATTCTTTGTGCTGTCCGGAAATACGCGCGTGAAAGACCTGCTCGTAGACAAGATCGGCCATCTTCCGATATCCCTCCGTCGTGAGATGTAACCCGTCGTTTGAATAGGGACCGGCAAGCAGCAAGGTGTTCGGTTCAACCGTCGCCTCGAACAAATCGACACAGGCCACGGCATGCTTGGCGCAGTAATCACGAATCAACCGGTTCAAGTGCTGTCGTTGCATCACAAAGTCATCCAGCCAATGGCGATCAGCCGGATTGACTTCCACCCTTATGGAGGGAACGGTCACCGCCACTGGCCGTATGCCGGCGGCAAGCGCCTGCTCATACATATGAAGGAGACGGTTAAAAATATCGGGCGGCGCAACATGACATCCCAGGTCATTGGTTCCGCCCAAGATTACGACATAGTGGGGCCTATGTGGCAAGACATCGTGCCGAAAGCGTATCCCCATGTCGCGCGTCACCTCACCGCATACCCCACTGGTCATGACGGTCGCCTGCGCGCCCAATCGTTCTTGAAGAAATGCGCCATAGGGTGTTTCGGTTGCGTAAGGAGCATCGCAAGTCGGGGATTGGTACCCGGCCGTGAGGCTATCTCCAAAACAGACGACCGACATCGAAGAGGAATTCCGCATCCATCACCGTACGCTTTCTTATCAGAACGGCACTGTGTGCCGGCCATGATGAAATTGACAAAGCATCACAGACCGGGGACACTTTTGCAGGCATCCGCTCCGGTAAGACCGTGACTATGAACCCTCATGAAACGTTCACATCGTTGACATATACCATAACGAACACAGCGCAGCATTCTCGCTTACGATAGCATTCTTCCATATCCATGACGCCGATCACCCCTTCATCATTCGCGTGGCCGCAAGAGTCCACCGCTGCACTAGCCCCGCCTGAAATACAGGCCATTAAACAACTCTTGGCCCTCTTGGACAAGACGTTTAAAACCGCGCGGACCTATGGCCCCAAGAATCCCGTTGCGCAAAAATTCTTTCAGCAATTTTATCATGATTTGACCATTCAACTGGCCACTCACGGCGTCTTGCAGTTCTTGGCGCAACGCGCGGAACTGATCTATAAGGGCATCACTGTCTATCAGTCGACATCCTCAAATGAAAATCTCGCCTTCAAATTGCACGCCGATGGCATCCGGGAACTCTCCTTTCATCAAGGGTTGAGCCAAGACGACTTGGCTTATTTTCTGGAAGCATTGTGGGGCACCTACGACTCCGACACATCCGACGACGATATCGTCACTCGCCTCTGGGAAAAGAACTTGTCCACCATCTCATTTGTGACGGCCGAAGAAATCGTCAATGCGGCAGATGTGATGAAGGTGCTGACTCCCCAAGAGTCATACATCCTGAACAGTCCACCTTCACAACTTCGTCACATCGCGGGCACCGAATCCGCCCGCCAGAAAGGAGGGCCATCCGGCCCGGCAGGGCAAGGAGGGCCTGCCGTCTACGAGATTTCTCCTGAAGAACAGAAGAAACTGCTGGAGGAGATTGAAGCGGAATCGGCCAGAGATAATACCACCTATCTCCTCGACATGCTCACAGCTATCCTGACCAGTGAGACATCGGACGTCCTGCTCAACAGGCTGCTGGAACTCTTCGGCGACATTTTGACAACGTTGACGCGGGACGGTGACTGGAAATTGCTCAATACGTTCGTCTGCCTCCTCCATGAAGCACAGGAGTTATGTCCCAATCTTTCGGAGCACCATAAAGCAAAGCTGGCGAAGCTCTTCGGCTCCCTCAGCCATCCTGACAGCATCAAGGCGGTCGAGACGGCGCTCAACGCCTCCCCCACCACTAGCCTGGACGATCTACAAGCATTGCTTCTGATGCTGGACCCCAATACCGCTCAACCGCTATGTACCTTAATGGCGAATCTGACTCACAAGGCGCATCGGATGATGGTGTGTGATGTCCTGGCTATCCATGCCAAACAGAATCCGTCACTGGTCATGCGGGGCCTCACGGATACGCGATGGTACGTCGTGCGCAACTTCATCTACATTATGGGCAAACTGGGACACGAGCAGTTCCTGAAGCATTTGGAACCGATCCGCGCTCATGAGGACGCCCGTGTTCGAAAAGAAATCGTCCGTACGTTGCGCGCCATTAGCCCATCAGGGAAAGGCGACTCCTTTATTCCCTTTCTTAACGATGCGGAGGAATCGATTCGCCAGCTTGCGCTCAAAGTGCTCTTAACCGGCACCTACACGGCAACGTTCGCCGCCTGGGCGCCAATCGTGGACCACAAGTCGTTCCATGACCACCCAATCTCTAAGAAAAAGGCCGTGTTCCAAGCCCTGCGCCAAACGACGGGTGAAGAGAGCATTCCCTATTGGCATCGGCTGGTGACCAGGTCCTCATGGATGAATCGAAAGAAAATTCAGGAAGGCGGCATTCTCGCGGCCGAGGCGCTCGGGGCGTTAGGAACTTCGGCAGCGCTACTCGCCTTGAAGGCCGGTCAACGGCGATTCAACCGAGCCATTCGAAAAGCCTGTACCGATGCCCTGGCAGCGGCTATGAAACGAGAGCCCATGGAAAGCGAGCCGACATGAACGAGATGAAGCTTACGGCTGAATCGTCGGCAACAGCCGATCAACCATTCCTCACACATGAAAAATCCTTGTCGGCCAAAATCGCGCGAGGCTCTGAAGCACGCGATATTCTCGATCAACAGATTCTCTGGCTCGGCGCTCAATGTGTCAGCCAATTGTATTCCCTGATCAGAACCGCCCGCATCCACGATCGCGGCAATGCCGCACTAAGCCAGCCGGTCAATGCGATCTTAACCATCGTGAAGACCCTAGCCCATGATGGTCCGGTTACGCTGCGGTTCCAGAACGATTTCTTTTTTCTCGGTGACATGCATTTAAAAATGACCATCCAGCAAATCTCCGTATTTACCGGGTTAATGGATACCTTTGCCGTATGGAAGATCGGCGCCATCTCGTTCTCGCCTGCGATAGAAGCCACTGACCTACGGGAGTTCGCCTATTTGCTTGTCACGCTCGATCCAAACGCTGTCACTCTCGCTGATTTCGCGCTGCAGTTGAAGGAACGAGGTGTGCAGAGCATCGAATTGGAACAGGCAAAATCCGTCGATGTGAAACGGACGGACCGGCATTCAGCCACACGATCGCTGGCGAAGAGCGGCTATGCTCAAGCAGCAGGTGCGGCTCAAAGCTTGTCCAACAGTCTGCGGGACGGCCGCACGCCGAACTTCAAGCAAGCCAAACGAGCGATTGAAAATCTGGTCGACCTCATGAAATACGATGAGTCGATTCTTCTTGGCCTCACGACCCTGCGTTGTCACGATGAATATACGCACAACCATTCCGTGAATGTCTGTGTCCTCTCATTAGCGTTAGCCAATCGGGCCGGGTATTCAAAAGTCGAGTTGGCGGACTTGGGCCTGGCTGCGCTCTTCCATGATTCCGGAAAATCGTCGATTCCACTTGAAGTGCTGAACAAACCGACTGAGCTGACGGAAAGCGATTGGCAGATGATGCGAAGTCATCCCACGGAAGGCGTGTTAAATTTAGTCCGCTTGCGTGGGATTACTAATCTGCCGGGACGGATGGCGGCCGCCTCTTTCGAGCATCATATGAATTTCGATTTTTCGGGCTATCCCAAGCTGACCGTGCCGTGGTCCCAATCGCTGACGGGACGGATTCTCACCATTGCAGATTGTTACGATGCCATGACGTCTGCGCGAGTGTACCGCCGCGAGCCGATCCCGCCTGAAAAAGTGTTGAAGATCATGTTTGGCAAGAGCGGCCAGTCGTTCGACGCGACCCTGTTGAAACTCTTCGTCAACTGCGTCGGCATCGTCCCTATCGGAAGTCTCGTGTTGCTGAATACGGGTGAGCTGGCCGTCGTCCTGACGCCGAATCCCAATAAAACGGCCGCGCAGCAACCGATCGTCAAAGTGATTACCGACGCACAGGGAAATCCATTCGAAGCAGGTCCTGAACTAGACTTGGCCGAAACGGACGCATCCGGTCAAACCATACGCTGGATCGTAAGACTGGTCGACAATACAGAATATCGCTTCGACACCAGCCGTTATTTCGTCTAGCCGCTGTAAAAATCGTTCCGCCAGTAAACATTCGATCCAGCTCGAAGCCGAACAAGGATCGGCACCCACACAGGATGTTCAAGATGGCGCTCTTTTCACCCGCCCAACCCAGGCACGCTTAGACATGCTTTCCCGGGCGCGGCCGCAGCTAGCGATGAGGTGGAGCATACCTGTTACACCCGCCCCCCGCCTGCCGAGACAGACTCTCTACCCCTGGGCGGTACGTTGAGTCTCAGAGCGAGGCGAGAACAAAGCATGGGAAGGGCGCGTCCTGGCGTGTCAGGGAGGGCGGTGAAAAAATGCTTTTCAACATCCTGCCAACTACCGTTTCGATTCTGACGGAGGCCAATCCATTTCCGCTTGCCGCCCACAATAAAAACACGAGAGTCGATAACGCGCCTTTCGGCGAGGATTCGGGAGCGACGTAAAGATGACCGGTGTCTCATCGAATGGACAGATCGGTTGCTGATGCATCAAATGCTCATCCGCCATCGCCAGCAGTGAGGCGTCGTCCCAGGGAGGGTTCAACGATTCCCGACCCGTGAGCCGCCGATGCCAGCCACATTTTGAACAAGTAGCATCAAAGGACCTCACACGATCACGCAATTGAGAGAGATCGATTACCTCGACGGAGCCCGGACACCCCGCATTCCCACACCAGAGCGGCTCATGCTGCAGCGCTTTCATGAACCGGAGATGATCGCCTCGCGTGTCGTCTACCATCTGCTCCTCCTGGAAAAGGCCGCTGCCCCGACTTGGCGACGAGCATTGTACCTGTTCCCCATCATGCCAACAACGGAAAGCGGATTGCTTGACAGCCGCACGGTCGACAGCCTATTCTCCCCACGCTTCCGCAGCATGAATATCACGACGCGAAAGGAGAGGTTATGCAAGTGAGCCAAGCGAGGACCGCTGCTTCACGAAAGGGAATGCTTTCGATCCTGTTGGCTGCAGTCCTCCTCACCGTTCTGCCGTCCCTATCAGGGGCAGCGGAGAGTTTCAAGATGGGCGTGGTCGATCCGCAAACCGTCCTGGAAAAATCGAAAGCCGGCAAACGCGCCCTGGACACGCTGAAAGAGTACGCGGCGACGCGACAAAAATTATTGGCCGGCGATGAAGAAGAGCTGAAAACCCTCGAAAAGCAACTGAAGGAACAGGACGCGTCCCTCAATGAGCAACAGAAGCGGGACAAGCAGAACCAATTCCGCACCAAACTGCAAGACTACCAACGGCGCGCGCAGGAGTTCAATCAGGAGCTGGGCGCAAAGCAAAAAGAGTTAGTGGACGAATACATGAAAAAAATCGGCATCGCTACGAAGTCGGTGGCGGAAAAGGGCGGGTTCACGCTCGTCGTCGATAAGGGCAGCGAAAGCACGCTGAAGATCGTCCTCTACCATCGGGACACGCTCGACCTGACGGATCAGGTGATCAAGGAATTCGATCGCCAGAATAAGTAAGATATCGATCTGCGCCCAGCTCAGGCGCTCATGACGTCCCGGCGAACCGTGTCGGCTCGCCGGGCAAATTCATCGTCCTGCGGCTCAAGCGACCTGACCAACAATTCCATCTGACTCGGCTCCTTCACTCCAAGACCAAGTTCACCAGCCCGTTTGATTTGCCGTTGAGCCCATACCGTCTTTCCCTCCACCTTCGGCCACGCGCCGTAAGACCGAATGAGGGCTACGGCGACGGCATCCAACGCCACTCGGTCCCCGCTGAACAACAAGACGTTCGCCTGAGCCGGTGTCCCGCTGGTCGGGCCACCGGCAATCATCATCGTGGTTGCATCGGCAATCGTCAGATGAGGATGCACGGCGAGATTCAACTCCGCAATCCGATCATGCCACTGGCCCGACAAGAACCGAATCGAGGGTCGATTGCGCGGATGCACAATACCCACCAAATTTTTTAAACTGCACGAGTAATGTGCAAACTGGTGTGTTTTCACGACCGGCAGATTGAGAAAGATGTCTGCCTCATAGACCGGTCGAGAAACCAGATAGCTCGTGGCGACCGTGGCAGACGGGGGTTGGACGCGGACCCACGGATGTTCTTCGAGCGCCAGCACCCGAGCGCCGACGGATTCCGCCGCACCTCGCACACCCGTCTCCGACAGGTTTTCGAAGGTAGGAAATCGTAGCATGCCGGAACTATCGGCGACGGTGACCTCCCCTCCCGCTGTTTGTATCAACCGGACAACGGCGTTGACCACCTTGGGACTGGTCGTGCTCGGCGGCGGTCGATTATTGACGACATTCGGCTTCACGAGCACGCGCTTTCCGGCGAGCGCGAGCGACGTCATTCCACCCAGCAGGGCCACACCCTCCGCCAACATCGCCGCCTGATCCCGTCCATGGACCATGACGACCAGGGCCTTTCCATCGTGAGTAAACGGATTGGGAAGAAGCGGCTTTGCAGAGACCAGCGGAGCGTCCGGTTCGAACAACAGGCTCCACAGGAGCGCACGAGGCGCAAAGGCCAATGCGGGCAGGAACGTGAGACCAAACGCGAAGCGGCTCAATACGTCTCGACGGGTCATGAGAGGCTAATGCGCAAAAGATTTAAAAAGAAATATTACTTGCCCATGCATTTAGCATTGCAGGATTTGCATTGGATTGTCAGTCCTGACTCATCGGATAGCCGGCGTCCCGCCAGGCCTTGAGGCCGCCCATCATCGAGGCAACCTTGGAGTATCCCATTTGCCGAAGACTTCAATCGTACATTCTTGTATCTGTTGCCGCGCCTCTTCAACAAGTTTCACAAATCCTGGATTGCATGTCATGTGTCTCCGTGACTACTCAAAGAACGTCATTTGGGTGGGGGCGCGGTGCGATGGCTCCGGCCGCCGGAACGTACTTGGCGTCGGAGCATCATCATCACAATCCTGGAAGCCGGCTTTTCGACGCCCCACTTCAAAGAGCTGCTCAATCA
>DATEPO010000028.1:0-4453 GCA_035273145.1 Nitrospiraceae bacterium | reverse complement strand
TTTTACCTCGATGTAAAACATTCGCTTGGAATATCTTTCACTTGCGGCAATGTCTATGCCTGGTTTGTGTCCTAGGCAGTAACTTTCTACCGAATATCCATGCTTGGGAAGCCAACGGCAAATCTTCTCGATTACTTGATTCTCTGACATCGCAAATGGGTCTTGTAACTTCACCGTAATTCCTTAACCTATAACGAATAAAGACAAGGCTATAAACCAAGGCTTTTTTCGATCGTTTCGGTGATAGGAAGCATCAATCATCCTCAGACCCACTCGAGCAGGACGATTTCAGGGGCGCAATTCCATCGGAGGGGGACCAGAGACCAACCGAGGCCTCGGTTCACATAGAGTCGTTGTCCGTCTTGGCTGTAATGGCCATGCGCTCGCCCTCGGCATCCATATGGAAGCCAAAAGGGATGGAATGAGCCGAAGCGCCATTGTCCGCCATGACTATGGCCGCAAAGGACGATGTCCGCCGCATGATGCGGTTCCAGGAGATCGAGCACGACCGGGGCGTGGGCCAGCACCACCGTGTAACGGCTCGGGGCTCGATGAGGGATGCAATTCACGTCCGCGCGGTGAGTCGTCGGATCGTCGAGGCCTACAATGCATAATTCTCCATCGGGAAGAGGGACGACGATAGTCTGGTTGATCAAGAGATGCAGTTTGTGGCGATCGGAGAGTTCGAGGAAGTCGGCGATCGGTACGCCGCTGTAATAATCGTGATTGCCCAGCGTCAGGTACACCGGCGCGAGACTTCGGAGGTGACTGAGAAATCGGAACAGATGCGGCAGACCTTCGGGCACATTAAGTAAATCGCCCGTTACGAAAATCCAATCCGGCCGCAGTTCGGCAATCGTCTGTAGAAAGGCATCATGGCGAGGCAAATGATAGTCCAGGTGCAGGTCGCTAATCTGGACCGCGCGCCGTCCGCTCAGTGGTTCAAATGATGCTTCCAGCCGCGTCACGCTGGGAACGGCGAGTCCATATTCATACTGCGGAATGTGACTGAAGAACCAATACAGCGGCCGTGAGAGCATATGAGAGAGACCGAACTGGAGATGTCGAGCCCAGGATAGTTGTGATGGCATGGGTTAATGCTGCCCGATTTCTAATTGGATGATGCAAGAGGACATGGAGGAACGCGCAGTCAAGGTGTCGAGACCGTTTGGGACTTCTCGATTTTGGCCCACGAATCCCGAAGCGGAACCGTGCGGTTGAAGACGAGATGCTCAGTGTTGGAATCAGCATCGACGCAAAAGTACCCTTGCCGTTCAAATTGATACCGACTTCCAGGTGAGGCGGAGGCAAGACTCGGTTCCACCAGGCATCCTGCTAGCCGTTCCAGCGAATGTGGATTGAGCGCAGCAGGAACCTCTAGGATGGCTCGATCTTGGTTGGGCTCGAGGAGCGATTCATACAACCGAACCTCCGCTTCAACGGCATGGAGGGCCGATACCCAGTGCAAGGTGCCTTTGACCTTTCGTCCCTCTTGGGACGCGCCGCCGCGTGTTGTTGGATCGTAGGTACAACGTACTTCTAGAATCTCGCCCGTCTGATGGTCCTTGATCACGTCGGTACACTTGATAATGTAGGCGTAACGGAGCCGAACTTCTTGGCCCGGCGTCAGGCGGTAGAATTTTTTCGGCGGGTCTTCACGGAAGTCATCCTGCTCAATGTACACGACGCGCGAGAAAGGAACTTGGCGCGTGCCCATACCGGGATCTTCCGGGTTGTTGACCGCCTCTAGATATTCCACGTTCCCTTCCGGATAGTTTTCAATAACCACTTTCAACGGCCGCAGCACGGCCATGGCGCGTGCCGCGCGGCGATTCAGGTCTTCGCGGATAAAGTGCTCGAGCAGGGCCATCTCCACGATGGCATCGCGCTTGGCCACGCCGATATGCTCGCAAAAGGCTCGGATCGATTCCGGCGTGTACCCGCGGCGTCGCAAGCCTTTGAGGGTGGGCAGTCGAGGGTCATCCCAGCCGCAGACCTGCTTCTGCTCGACGAGTTCGAGCAACTTTCGCTTGCTCATCACGGTATGCGTCAGATTCAAACGCGCAAACTCGATCTGCTGAGGATGATGCGGTGTCTGTAGTGCGTCGAGAAGCCAGTCGTACAGGGGGCGATGGTCTTCAAATTCCAGCGTGCAAATGGAATGCGTCACTCCTTCGATCGCATCCGAAAGCGGATGCGCGAAGTCGTAGGTCGGGTAGATACACCATGTGTTGCCGGAACGATGATGGGACACATGCCGAATTCGGTATAGCGTGGGATCCCGCAAGTTGATATTCGCGGATGCCATATCGATTTTCGCACGGAGCACATGCGCGCCGTCTGGAAATTCCCCGGCCCTCATACGGGTAAAGAGATCGATATTCTCTTCGATGGACCGGGACCGGTAGGGGCTGTCCTGACCTGGTTCCGTTAACGTGCCGCGATAGTGCCGAATCTCCTCGGCACTGAGACTATCCACATAGGCCTTATTTTTCCGGATCAGTGCCATCGCGTACCGATACAGCGCCTCGAAATAGTCCGATGCATAAAACATCTTGTCGTGCCAATCGAATCCCAGCCAACGGACGTCCTCCTGAATGGCTTCGACGTATTCGGTATTTTCCTTCGAAGGGTTCGTATCATCGAATCGTAAATGGCACACGCCTCCGAACTCTTGGGCAAGACCAAAATTCAAACAGATCGATTTGGCATGACCGATATGCAGATAGCCGTTTGGCTCCGGCGGAAAGCGCGTGACCACGCGGCCCCCGTGCTTGCCGATTGCAAGGTCGGATTCCACGATTGCACGGATAAAATTCGACGCACCGGAACTGTCCGCCATAACTATGCTCCTCCCAGGACTATCCCCGTATTTTTATCACAGATTGACATGAGACTGAAGTAAGTCGCTTGTCCTTGCCTCAGGACTGCGCATCTCTCATACCGTAGCTCTAACTAAGTTGGACACCGGAATTCTCTTATTACTATTGATAATGTAAGCTTATGGCCGACATGAAATATCCGAAAATAAGTAGTCCTTCTGCACTCTCTCAAGAAGGCGAGGAGGAGAGCCGCCAGAAAAGCTTAGCCAGTCAAGTACGGGAAGGCGCCTCTGCGGCTGTGATGCAGGGCAGCGGTGAGACCTATCTATCTGCCTTCGCGCTGCTGTTGCAAGCAACGCCATTTCAGATTGGATTGCTTGCCGCCGTGCCTCCCATTATCGGCACAGCGGCGCAGTTGCTCTCAGTCAAAGTGCTGGACCGCGCCAAAGCACGGAAGCCGCTTATCGTATTTGGTGCAGCCGTTCAAGCGCTCGCGTGGCTGCCGTTATTTTTCCTCCCGATGCTCTTCCCTTCCTACGGCGCCTGGCTTCTTCTCGCAGGGGCGGCGATCTATGTAGCTATGGGGCATCTTGCTGTCCCGGCCTGGAACAGCCTGATCACGGACCTGATCGATGATGACCGACGAGGAATGTACTTTGCCAGGCGCGCCAAAGTGATTGCATTGAGCAGCTTCGCGGCGCTGTCCGTGGCGGGCATCATCCTCCACACTTCCGAAACATGGACGAACCCGGCGTGGGGATTTGCGATTATTTTTGTCTTCGCCGCGATCGCTCGGCTCATTTCTACCGGCTATTTGGCTCGACTCCAAGAACCGCCGGCTCGTGAAGGATTGAAGCGCGAAGTCGGTGTTCGCGAGTTTCTTCGGGCAAGACGAAGTGTCATGTTCCGGCGCTTTTTAATTTTTTCAGGGTGCTTTCATATCGCGGCGATGATCGCCGGGCCGTTCTTCGTCATCTATCTGCTTCGCGACCTGCATCTGACCTATCTTCAATACGGGCTGTGGCTGGCGGCTCCGATCCTTGGTCAATTGCTCAGTTTGCAGGAATGGGGACGCATTGCCGACACATTTGGAAACAAAAAGGTGCTGGTCCTCACCGGACTCATCATTCCCATCTTGCCGGTCCTCTATCTCGTGAGTTCGAATTGGCTGCTGCTCGTCGGCATTAACTTTTTGTCAGGGTTGATCTGGCCCGGGTTCTCGCTCAGCCTGGGGAACTATGTCTTCGATGCGGTTCAGCCCGGAGATCGGACCAAAGGTGTAGCCATTTACAACACCGTGAATGCCGCAGGCGCCGGCATCGGCGCCATGCTGGGAAGTTGGTTAGCCACGGTGGCGCCATCCCAACTGCTCCTTTTTGGCCTGATCCTGCCGCTGGCTTCCAATCTGCCCCTCCTCTTTCTTGTGTCCGGCATGCTGCGGTTGATCGTATCGCTCACGCTCCTCAACTCTTTTAAAGAGCGGCGGCGCGTGACACCGATCTCTCATCGCGATCTGCTCGGCGAACTCCCGCTGATTAAGCCGATCACGGCCGTCATTGGATCAAAAATCGTTCGGCGCTGATCGGTCGTATCAATGCGTCTTTCCCCACAGCGTCTCCAGGCGCTGTGCT
>DATEPO010000027.1:0-8460 GCA_035273145.1 Nitrospiraceae bacterium | reverse complement strand
TCACCGCTCTGCTTGGGACTATGAAAATTAAATTATATTGGCCACTTAGCGTAGGTACTTAATTGCCCTACCCTGTAAGGACCCTAGGCATGGCTCTTGTAAGACAAGTACCCAAGAGCGGTAAAGACAACAGTTCACTTCACATAATTTGAAAGGAGCGAATCATGAAGCAGTTCACTCTCAAGTCCTCCACTCTGGGGGGAGTTCTTGGCGCACTTGGCGTTGCCGCCATGTTGGCGATGCCGGTGCCAAGTTACGCCGTTGCGGTGCTCGATTTTGGCACCGGCTTGGCAGGTCCTGGCGGCACCATTCTAGATTTCGGTGGTGGCCATCTCGTTGGCGCAGATATTAATATCGGTTCGTTTAGCTTTCAGGACACTCCAGGCGGTTCCGGGGTCACGGCGGCCACTGCGGCCTTGAACTTCACGACGACAGGGCCAAATGCTGGAACCTTTAGTATTGTCGGTACTATCCCGGCTCTTGGAGCTGGAGTTAGCGGCGTTCTTGCCGCAGGAACGATCACCGGCTTCACCTACAACACGGTTCTCGCCCACGGTCCGATCGGTTTAACTGTCACTGGCGGCTTTGATACGAAAAATCCGGCTATCTTGGCGGCCCTCGGGATGGATGTGAATACAAAGTTCGTGCCGACAGGTTTCTCCATCGGAGGGCTCGTCGATGCGTCTTTAATTCCTCCTGGCTCGGGTGTTCTTAGCGCCGTGCGCGTCGTGAGCACGGATATCACGAATACTGCGGTTCCTGAACCTGCTTCGATGCTCCTCCTCGGTTCCGGCCTGGCTGGAATTGGTCTCTGGGGATTGAAGCGCCGTGAAGATGGCGAGAAGAACTAAGTAAGGTCGCATTCCGTAAAAGAGAAAGCCGGCCTGGTGTAAGTGCAGGCCGGCTTTTTTTATCCGCTCCTCGGTGAAGCTATGCTCAAGTCCCAAAGGAGATACTACATACTAAAGAGGGCAATCTGCCCAAAAGAAAGGCGATCCCTATTTCGTGGCGGTCAGACAACGGAATCGGGAATTGTGTCATTCGGCTTTCAAGACTATACATTGCGAACCTTAGATTGAACAAGCTTTAGGGTCGGACATAGGTATAGACACAATGATGGTCAGTCTTCATTCGAATCAAATCGTGACGTTCTTCTTAGTGACCGCGATCGTCTTGGTGGCAGCCCGACTCTTTGGTGAGTTGGCGCTTAAGTTCGGCCAGCCGATTATCATCGGAGAAATCATTGCCGGTATCGTCCTCGGCCCGGCCGTATTCGGGTATTTTTTCCCTGATGTCTTTCTCTGGGCCCTTCCTCCCGATGGCGAAGCAGCAACGATTATGGAGGGTCTCACGACGCTCGCGGTGTCGCTTTTGTTGCTGGTCGCAGGGATGGAAGTAGAGTTCACGGAATTATGGCGACAAAAGTCGAAGATCGCTCTGACGGGTGTCATGGGATTTGTGTTGCCTTTTGCCGTCGGTCTCACGGCTGCGTATTTTTTGCTTCCTGAATTTAACCACGGGAATCCGTTACTATTCGCCCTGTTTTTTGGCACCGCTTTTACCATCTCATCTCTCCCTGTCATCGCCAGAATTCTTCTTGACCTTGGTCTCTTCCGGAGCCGAATCGGCATCGTCATCATGAGCTCAGCCATGGTGGACGATCTCATCGGGTGGGTGATGTTATCGGTGCTCTTAAGCCTCGTCACGACCCAAATCGTCTCCGTCACAAGTATCGCTCTGGCGATCGGCCTCACGATGGGCTTCGCCATTATGATGTTGACCCTGGGGCGATGGCTGGTGAATCGCCTTCTTCCATGGGTCTGCTCTCGGCTGACCAGGCCCGAAGGGGTGATTGGACTGGTGCTTGTGACCGCACTCGTCGGTTCTGCCGCGACGGAAGCGATAGGCATCCATGCCGTCTTCGGCGCATTTCTCGTCGGTATTGCCATTGGCGATTCAAAACATTTCGATCGATCCAGCCGGGATATTATCAAACTCTTTGTCTTGAACTTTTTCGCGCCGCTTTATTTTGCGACCATCGGCCTCAAAGTGAATTTCGTCCAGCATTTCGATCTGCAACTTATCGCGATCATTTTCGTCTTGGCCTCCGTAGCCAAAGTCGTAGGGAGCGGGTTCGGCGCCTATTGGACCGGGATGTCGAAGTCAGAGGCCCTGGCCGTGGGATTTGGATTGAATGCCCGGGGCATGATGCAAATCGTCTTCGGGACGCTCGCGTTTCAACAGGGATTGATCGATGAAAAGGTCTTGGTCGCTTTTGTCGTCTTGGCAATTGTGACGTCGATTGTGAGCGGACCCATAATGAAATACTGTCTCAGAAGAACTCACTCCGCCGTGACGCGCAAGCCGGACGAAACGTGGGCCATTGAGCCTGATGCATTGCCCAATGTGTCGCCGGTAGCGCTGCATATGGGGGAACGAGAAGAGGTCATGCGATGAAGGGCGTCATTCTGGCTGGAGGCCTCGGGACACGTCTACACCCTTTGACAAAAGTCACCAACAAGCACCTTCTTCAGGTCTATGACCGGCCGATGATTTATTACCCGATCCAAACCCTGGTCAACGCCGGCATCACCGACATCCTTTTGGTCACGGGGGGCAAGAATGCCGGAGATTTCCTCAAACTGCTGGGCAATGGAAAAGCGTTCGGATTGCAGCATTTGAACTATACGTATCAAGAAGGAGAGGGCGGCATTGCCGCGGCCCTGCAATTGGCGGAGTTTTTCGTCGGTGATGATTCGGTCTGCGTCATGCTCGGGGACAACATTATTGAGCAAGATATTGCCGACGCCGTGCAAGCCTTCGAGCGGCAAGGCAAAGGAGCCCGAATTTTGCTCAAAGAGGTCAAGGACCCGCAGCGGTTCGGCGTCGCGGTGTTGCGCGGCGACCGTGTCGTCGCCATCGAAGAAAAGCCGAAGGAGCCGAAATCCTCCTTCGCCGTCACCGGCATCTACTTTTATGATCATGACGTTTTCAACATTATCCGGACACTCACCCCGTCGGACCGTGGTGAGTTGGAAATCACCGACGTCAATAATGCCTATATCAAGCGCGATCAAATGAGCTGGCATATGTTGGAGGGCTGGTGGACCGATGCAGGCACGTTCGATTCCCTGTTGCAAGCCGGGCATCTCGTCTCCCAGATGTCGCAACCGCATCCGCGCATCATGGAGCAGTAGAGAGGCGATTTGTGAACGGCTGCGAAGGACATGCCACAGAGAGGACGATGCCGTCAAATACGGCCGCATGCGCCGTGCAGCCACCACCGTGCGTGGCGGTGCCTGAGCCGGTTGAACGCTTTTCCGCAGCCCAGCCTGAAGCGCCGAGCGCGTCCTACGCCATTGCCCAGCGAGCGCTGGATATTGTTGTGTCGGCTCTTGCACTGCTTATCTTCTCTCCCGTCATGTTGCCGATCGGTCTCTTGGTGAAATGTAACTCTCGTGGCAGTGTGCTTTTCAAACAAGTTCGAATCGGGATCAATCGTCGACGATCCACCGACATCAATTATCGGGGCGTTGACAGGCGAGTGGAAGATCTGTTTGGGCGCCCGTTCATGCTGTACAAGTTTCGCACGATGTATTCCAATTCTCGGGAGCTCTTTCCCGATCTGTATCGGTATTCCTATAACGAAGATGAACTGGCGCGGTTGCCCATTAAGGTCCTCGTCAGCAGTAAGCAGGCCGTTCAGGATCCACGAATCACGCCTGTTGGCCGCTGGTTGAGGCGAAGCAGCTTGGATGAGCTGCCGAATTTTCTCAATGTCCTCAAAGGCGATATGCATCTTGTCGGCCCGCGCCCTGACATCGCGCAAAATATTCGCTATTACACGATTCCCCATCGAAGAAAATTAAGCGTCAAGCCCGGGCTCACCGGTCTTGCCCAGATTCGTGGACGTGGAAACCTCTCCTTCCTTCAAACCAATGAATACGATGTCGAGTACGTGGATAACCGATCCTTTCTGTTTGACGTGAAGATTTTGTCAAAAACCGTTGTGATTACGCTACGAGCCATAGGCGCGTATTAGTTTTATGAGGAGGTGACCAACATGAAGGTCCAATTTCTGTGGCCAAACTTCGATTGTCCCATCGGGCTCAGCATTGGCGTGTCGTACCTATCTGGCGCCCTGAAGGCCGCAGGTCACGAGACAAATATCGTCCACGTCTGCGAATGGTTGGACTATCCCTATGAGACGGATCGGATCGTCAGCGATTTTAAGGCCTACGATCCGGATTTGATTTGTTTATCGACCGGGTATGCCCACTATCCCGAAACGCGGACTGTCGCGGAAAAGATCAAGAAAGCGGTCGATAAACCCATGATCATCGGCGGGATCCATACGACGCAAAACATGTGGTCCGTCATGTCTGAAAACCCGTGGCTGGACTATGCAAATTGCGGCGAAGGGGACGATTCTCTCATGGAATTGGTGAGCGCGCTTCAGACCGGAAGCGACGACACGAAAATCCCGAATATTTGGGCTCGGCACAACGGCACGATCGCCACCAATGCGTCACGCCCCCTGAAAGACATCACCACCATTCCGTGGATGGATTTGGATGGCTGGCAATTCAAGCGCATTACCGAGAGCCGGCGAGGCTGGGTGAATGTTTACATGAACCGCGGGTGCCCGTATCGCTGTACCTATTGCCACAACAACGGTGTGGCGAAGATTCTACAAGAGAGCTTCCAAACAAAAACATCGAGCAATGAGGATTTAAAGTATCTTCGATATCGCAGCATCGACGACATGGTCGGCGAGCTCAAGGCCATCGTGAACAAATATGATAATGTCAGCGCATTTTCCTTCAATGACGACACATTCACGATGGATCAAGATCACATGAAGAAGTTCCTCCTGCGGTACAAGGAGGAGATTGGACTTCCCTTCGTGTGCAATACGACCGTGCTGGATGTCGATCGAGAAATGCTCGAGGTCATGAAGTATGCCAACTGCGATCTGGTTCGGTTCGGCGTGGAGACAGCGACCTCGCGCATCAAGAAGCAAGTGCTCAAGCGCGATTTCTCCAATAAGAAGACAGAAGAAGCGTTTGCAATTTGCCGTGAAATCGGGTTGCGTAGTTTTGCCTTCAACATTCTGGCCAACCCTTCTGAAACACAGGAGGAGATGCGGGACACGTTGCGGTTGAATTCAAAGTTGCTGCCGGACGGTCTTAAGGTCTCTCTCGGTTATCCCTTCCCGGGCACCGAGTATCATGAAATTGCGAAAAAGCTCGACCTCATCGATGAAAGTAAGCATCTCCACAATTTTATCCGCGACACGAAATTGAAGTGGTCTGATGAGGACCGACTCTGGATCGATAAGGTCCGAGTGGCGTTCTGGTGGTGGATGAACATTTATCTTGAGAATGAGTCATCCCCGTTGTATGCCGAGTTGGTCAAGATGCTCGAGGCGATCTCTCCCGAAGAGTGGATGGATCCTGAAATGGAACGTCGTATCTGGGATTTGGACGATGCGCTCTCGAAAATTTTAAAAGCCCGCAACATTACGCACTATGCCATTCCGTTCAAGGATCGGCCTGAAATTGCCATTCTGTCCAAAGGCTTGGAAATGAACCCGGTCACGGCCACATTACAGGTCGTCGACGAGCATTGAAATGCGGTTGGCATAATTTCATTCGTCCTTACAGGTAGGGGCCTGTGGCAACCAGAGATGAAGTCGATTCAGAACTGAGAAGACGCATCGAGCGTCGATTGGAACAGTTGCACGAGGCAATCCCTGAGGGACTGGCCCAGGCAGCTCCAACGCTCCTTCCCCGCTTGCAAGAATGCCTGGCTGCGGGAAATGTCGAGGAAGCGGAGCGCATGCTCGATTACGTTCTGGCCCTCATCAATAGTTCAAGAAACTGTTTGTGGTGCCACAACTAGTTCTGAGGCGAGACTCATGGGACTGGACAATGGGAAGATGACGATGAACCCTTGGAAGACATTATCTTCTTCCGAGATTTACACGAACCCCTGGTTCTCTGTTCGGGAAGATCGGGTCATTGCTCCGGACGGCCGCTCCGACATTTACCATGTCGTATCCGCCGGACGAGTCGCGGTTGGAATTGTGCCGCTCTGGGAGGACGGTTGCGTGACATTGGTGGGTCAGTATCGCTATCCGGTTCAGGAATATAGTTGGGAGATTCCAGAAGGAGGAGGAGACGTCGATTCAGAGCCATTAGAGAGCGCTAAGCGTGAGCTTCGCGAAGAAACGGGCATTATCGCGGACACCTGGCAATATCTCGGTCAAGTCCACACCTCAAACTGTTTCTTGGATGAAGTTTGCCATCTCTTTGTTGCAACAAACTTACGGCAGGGTCCGGCCGACCCCAGCCCGGAGGAAATCCTACAATTACAGCGCCTTTCCTTTCAGGAGGCGGTCACCATGGTGAAAGACGGATTAATTACGGATGCCATCAGCATTGCAGCGATCTTTCATGTGATGTCTCGCATGACAACGACCGCTCCATATGCCGGCTGTGCTGAAAATTTATCTCGTGAGGTGAACCAATGAATTCAGCTGTGACGCCGCGCCATACCTGCCATCGCTGTCAGCCGCATGATGTGCAAGGTCCCTTCCGGCAGCAAGGTCATGAGGATGCCCCTGCGTTGGAATCGATTGACACTACCTATTCAGAACAGGGGGACGAAATATTTTATGCCTCGGGCTATAGCGCCCGTGAAGTCGCGCAGAAGCATGCCTTGGAGTCGGGCGGTCGGGTGTACGTGAACAATATTTCACGGAACATCAAGCGCCGGGACCTGAGCAGCACGCTTGCGCCGGTATTTTATGCCGTGGCAAAAAGCGCGGTCTACACGCTTCGCGCGCCGGATGCCGTACACGACAAGGTCTATCGCGCGTACTGGCCTTCGCTATAACGTTGAACGTCGTTTTGCTCCGGCAATAGATTATGTTGGATTACGTCAAGCATCTCAGGGGTATGATCGGGCATACCAAAATCGTACTTCCTGGTGTTCGCGCTTTGCTCTTCAATGAACGTAGAGAGCTGTTGTTGGAAAAACAAACGCACTTCGGATCGTGGGCTTTGCCGCACGGGTGCGTCGACGTCGGGGAATCCGTGCTCGATGCGCTCAAACGCGAAGTGCATGAGGAGACAGGTTTGACCATCCATGATGCGGAGGCATTTGGTATCTATACCGATCCAAAGTATAGCGTCACATATCCGAATGGAGATGAGGTTCAGACGTTCACGGTAGCCTTCGTCGTGACCGCCTGGTCCGGGATGTTGGTGCCCGATCACGATGAAGTGAAAGAGCTCGGATTCTTTCCATTGAATCAACTGCCGGATCCGATCTATCCCATCCATGTGGATACGATCAAGGATCATCAACGGTTGAACGGACGCTTTATCGTCAAATGACGGCAGCGATGTCCCGCTCATCGACTGGTTCATGCAGGCGACCGGACCTAACACCGTGGTTCATTCGTTTCCTAGTCGCATGCCGATATGCGGGAATGAATCACTGACCATTTAATTATTCCGACGAGGAAACCATGGGTGCATTGCAGAACATCGCATTAGGAAGGCTGCCTCAGTACACGAGGAAGGTCCGTCATTTGCAGCAGGTGTTACACCATCATACACCGAAAAAGCTGTTCAATATGGCGAAAGCGGAATGGGCCTTATGGAGCGGCCGAACCACCCTCTCAAGTATGCCGTACGTCTACATTATCGATCCCTGTAATGCCTGCAACCTCC
The DNA here is from genome assembly GCA_035273145.1 of Nitrospiraceae bacterium. Taxonomy (GTDB): domain Bacteria; phylum Nitrospirota; class Nitrospiria; order Nitrospirales; family Nitrospiraceae; genus JAICXS01. The sequence goes on along the minus strand of DATEPO010000027.1, from coordinate 718 downwards.
GCTGTCCTTTATGCCCGACCGGCTTGCAGGTGCTCGAGCGGCCGACGAAAATGATGAATTATGACTGTTACCGTCGCATCATTGACCAGATTAAAGACTATGGCATCGAAGTGATTTTGCATAACTGGGGAGAATCTTTTCTGCATCCCCGTATCTTCGACATGATTCGATTGACCGCGGATGCAAACATCGGCACAAATATCTCGTCTCACTTCAATAACATTACGGATGAGATGATCGACCGCATGATTGATAGCGGACTGGAAAATCTCACGGTGTCCTTGGACGGTGTGACGCAGGATGTCTATGAGATTTACCGCGTCAAAGGCAACATTGAGAATGCGCTGTCCGGACTGAAACGATTGCAAACGCGTAAACGCGAGCGCAAAAGCCGTACGCCGGTGGTGGAATGGCAGTTTATTGTCATGAAGCATAATGAGCATCAGCTTTCGCGGGCACAAGCGATTGCCAAAGAACTGAACGTGGAGCGGTTCAGGGCCATCTCGGCAGGGTTGCCATATAACGATATCGATAATCTGCATCTCGCCGAACGATGGATGTCGGTGAATGTTGAATTTCAGGGCTATCATCCTGATCGCATGTCGCGTGGCTTCCTGTACGATGAGCCATGCTTTTACCCGTACCGTGCGATGACGATTAATCCGGACGGCGGCGTGGCACCCTGCTGCGTGGTGTATCATAAAAAGTGGGACTTCGG
>DATEPO010000026.1:0-14980 GCA_035273145.1 Nitrospiraceae bacterium | reverse complement strand
AACGATCCGAAGCCCGGTTTCGTTCCGCTCTTGCCCGTAATGTCGATGACGGCCGCCGACCGGTTTCCGTACTGAGCTTCGAGACCGCCGAGAATAATGTCCGCCCGTTCCCAGGCTCGCGGCGTCAGCACATCCGTAAACGTGGTCGAGACCGTGTCGGGGATAGGCACACCATCGATCCGGAACAAGACGTTGGCATGGTCTTGGCGAATATGGACTTGTTTGAGCGCGCCCTGTGCAGCGCTGGGAATGGTCGCCAGCAGGTCCGGCAGATCGATGTTATTGCCGCGCGGCAGCGCCTCGATTTCTTTCCGAGTCAGCGAATAGGTTTCGCTCGTGGCTTTATATTGTAATGGCGGAAGAGGCGCGACGACTTCCAGCGCCAATTCGACCGGTGGAACGAGGGTCAGCGTGAGGGACTCGACGGGGTGCACGTCCCCTCGCAGAATCACATATTCGCTTCGGAGCGTGCCTTGTAATGCGCTGACGGAATAGGCGCCATCGGTCGGCACGGCGACTGAAAACTCGCCGGCCTCATTGGTCACGCTCTGCGACACAATTTGACCTTCCTGGTCACGCACGTGCACGGCGACTTGGCCGACCTTTCGCAAATCCTCGTACTGCACCCATCCCTTTACCATACGAGACGGTGGTGGAAATTCTGGGGCAGGGGTTTGCGCCCACGACTCCCCTATACCGGCGATACCAAGAGACAACAGTCCCATGATCCACAGACGGGACCAGGCCCTTCCGACGTACCTCATCTGCCCTCCGATGACGACAGCCCATGCTCTGCCCGGACGGACTCCGTCAGGCAGAGGATCGATTTCTAGTGTGGCAAGTCGTTAGGCGATTGGAGGTGCGCGAGAATGATCGAGAGCGATCAGTCGAGCGGAAGCGAGTCGTGCGGGATGCGGACATTCATGATGGAGGGAGGCCGATACAGACCGGAGCGCCGGCACAACGGCCAAGACTGAACTGCCGGTATGGTGCTGGACCCATTGGCAGAGGTCCGAAGCAGAGTGCTCATGACCGTCATGATCAGCCGCAGCCAGGACATGGTGTATTTCCAGGGCCGAAGCGAACGGCGCGAGAATCACGAAGATCAAGGCCATCGCAAGGGCAAGCGCGACCCGCATCGCCTCAGACCTTGATGACGTGTGTATATACCGGATCATATCGGCGCCCGTAGTAACATGCCGAGTTTCGTCATGTCAATAAGTACGGAGTTTCCAAGCTACCATTGGGACCGCAATGCTGCGCTGACAGTATAAGAGGCACACCTAAGTGCGATACTTGGACTTGGCGCCTGTGCCGGATTATAAAGAGACCTTGAGTTAGCGAGAAAAGCATACCTTTTCTGGCGGAATGTTCAAAAAGGCCATCGTCTCACCCGCCCAACCCCGGCACGCCAAGACGCGCGTCTCAGCCGCAGCCAAGACGAAACCGGAAGCGTACCTATTTCACCCGTCCGCCCCAAGCGCGCCAAGACGCGCTCCTTCCCGAAGAGGTACGTTGAGGATTTCGGCGAGGCGAGTACGGCGCCTGGCGAGGGGCATGTCTCGACACGCCGGGGCAGGGCGGGTGTAAAAGGGTCTTTTTCAACATTCCGCTAGAGCGTCGTGCTACCATGCGCCTATGCTGATCGACACGCACACACACTTGGACGACGCGCGGTACAACGATGACCGCGATGCCACGATTGCCCGCGCGCAGAATGCCGGCGTCTCGACGTTCGTTACAATCGGCTGCGATCTTCCCACGAGTCGATCCGCGGTTGAATTAGCCGGTCGCCATTCGTTTATCTACGCCACCGTCGGCGTTCATCCTCATGAGGTCAAGCACATTGCCGATGACTGGTACGATGAGCTTCGCCGCCTGGCGCAACACGAGAAAGTCGTGGCCTATGGTGAAATTGGGCTGGATTATCACTACAACCACTCCCCGCCCACACTTCAGCGCGAGCGATTTCGCGAACAGGTATGCCTCGCCCGCGAATTGAACCTGCCGATTGTAATCCATACACGCGAGGCGCAAGAAGACACAATCGTTATTTTAAAAGAGGAGCACGCGACAGAGGTCGGCGGGGTGTTCCACTGTTTTTCGGGCGATGCTTGGCTGGCAAAGGATGCGTTGGACCTAGGATTCCTCCTGTCGTTTTCCGGCGTGATTACGTTTCAGAACGCAACAATGCTGCGGGATATCGTGAAGACGGTGCCGCTCGATCGGATGCTGATCGAAACGGATTGTCCCTATCTGACGCCGGTGCCCCATCGCGGGAAGCGCAACGAACCTGCACATGTCCGGTTCGTGGCCGAGAAGATCGCGGAGCTGAAGGCCGTTTCGGTGGAAGACATCGGAAATAGGACGACTGAGAATGCTCAGCGGCTCTTTAAAATCCCTTGAGTTGTTGGTTTCGTCGGCGAAGTTTTTTCGGCAACTTCCGCCCATTGCCCTTCTTCTCTGCATTCCGCTTCGGCGAACTAGACTCCTCATCTTTGTCGTCGGACCTTGTTGATCGGTTTGAGGGCGCCCGTTCGCGCAGCCGAGCCTCAAATTCCGATGCGCTGATGACAAAAGCCTCATGGGCCCGGGCAAACCGTTGCACTTCATGATCGGAGGACACCACGGCACAAGACCGGCTAAACTCTGCGGCCAGTCGGCCAATGACCTGATCCGCCTGCTCTCCCCGCTTCGAATAGACGACTTCGACGCCGCCGCGATGTTCGTGGCGTTCTGACCCAAAGCCCTGTTTCCATCCATCGAAGACGACCGTAATCGCATGGCCCTTTCGTTGTCGATAGATCGCAAGCTCTTGCACGAATTGCTCCCGCGCCATATCCGAATTGGGGCCGACCTGGCCTCGTTTGCCCAGAACGTTGTAGCCGTCGATAATCAGATGCGTCGGCATAAGATAAACACCGTTCGAGGTTCTCTCAGTTCGAGAGCCTTGGAAACATTCTACCCCGAATCCGACTATTCTTTCACTGAACGTCGAACTCCTTGACCAAGATCCTCGCCTTCTTCTGCAGAACCTTGCACGTCGAACCTCGAGCTTCTTCCCTCGCCCTTGACAAGTGGCAGGACATCTGAGAAAAACACTAGTTGTATGTGGGTTGCCCTTGCTATGTCGCTACAGTTTCTCCTGCTCATCGGCGCGCTACACGTCGGCATGGCATCGCCTGTTCTCTTGGCCGCCGCACACTTTTCGTACGACGGACATCGGGATCTCTCCGTCCACAATTCTTCCGTGCTAAAGGCAAAACGGAAGTCATCAAAAGCGCCTGCGACTCCAGCCGTCATTCAGGACATCCGCGTGACACCGTACCCCGACCATACGCGCATCGTCTTGGATCTCCAGCGGGGTATCTCCTTTACGCAGCATCGACAAAAGACGTCCAATCGCATCGCCATTGAACTTCACAATGTACTGTTGAGCAAAGCGGCCAAAGCAAAGCTGAGCGAGAGGGAACTGCCCCAAGACATCACGATTGCGCAATCGAATCGTACGGGGCCGCAGTCCATTATGATTTCGTTGAACTTGGACGCGATCGGCGATTATAAACTGCTGCCTCTCAATCATCCTCCTCGTCTCGTCGTCGATGTGTATCCCAAAACGCCGGTGGAAGAGATTCAGCCGACGATAGCCGTTGAACCGCCACCTGCCATTCTCGCCCGCCCGCCGGCGGCGGAGAGGCGTCCGATGCAGAGAGAGATCAAGACCATTGTCATCGATGCGGGGCATGGCGGAAAAGATCCGGGCGCCATTGGACGCGGAGGAACCGCGGAAAAAGACGTGACCTTGAAGGTGAGTCTTCTGCTTCGCGACCTGTTGACCGCACAGCTCGGCACGCAGGTGGTCATGACCCGCGATCGCGATGTGTTCGTGGAATTAGAGGATCGGGCGAAGTTTGCCAACAAACAGGATGCCGATCTATTCGTCTCCATTCATGTCAACGCGCATCCGCAGCGCGGGACGAAAGGATTGGAAGTCTATCATTTTGGGGAAGCCAGCGATCCTCGAGCCTTGGCCGTTGCAGCCCGTGAAAACGGCACGCCCATTGAAAATACCGGCGTCGGCTGGCAATATTTGGTCGCTGATCTCTTGACCACGAAAAAGATGGAGGAATCACAAAACCTCGCCTGGTCCACCCATCAGGCCTTAGTCAACCACCTCAACTCCCATTACGAAGTCATCGATCATGGCGTCAAGACAGGACCCTTCTATGTCTTGCGATTCACTTCCATGCCGAGCATTCTGGCGGAAATTGCCTTCATCTCGAATCCCACTGAGGAACGATTGATGAAAGCCACTCCATTTCTGACCCGAATTGCCGAAGGCATCTTTGAAGGGATTAAGACCTTCATCCATCCACTCCAAAGGGCGAAGCAGGAACTACAGGGGTAGGGAGTACGGGGGAGAGCAAGAACTTTTTCTTTTCGGGCCTGATCTCATCTACATACCACCCTCTCTCCACTGATCTCATACCCCTCTACCCCATGCCACGTACTTCATGGCCACCTATAAACTGACGCTTGAATATGACGGCACCGCGTATGCCGGATGGCAACGCCAGCCTGACCAACCCACGGTACAAGCCGCGCTGGAAAGCGTTCTTCACCACATCAGCCATACCGACATCTCGGTCATCGGTGCAGGCCGTACCGATTCCGGGGTGCATGCGCTCGGCCAAGTGGCGAGCTTTCGTTCCGCTCTAACCATGGCAGCAGACCAATGGACTCGCGCGCTCAATGCCTTACTTCCGGCAGATATCAGCGTGCGGTCGACTGAACAGGTTGCCGATGATTTCAATGCCCGCCGCTGGGCACGGGCGAAGCTGTACGAATATCGCATCCTGAACCGCCGTCCACGCTCTGCGTTAGAACGACAGCGAGCCTGGCACATTTGGGGTAAGTTATACGTCGAGCACATGCGAGAAGGAGCGGCATTCCTGACGGGGCAACACGATTTCAGCTCGTTTGAAGGACCTCAAGCCGGCACGGAGAAGAAAGTGTGCAACTTGCATCGCTTAGACATCAGCCAAGCTGGAGACATCCTCACGATCCACCTCGAAGCCGATCGATTTCTCAAACAGATGGTCCGAGCCATCGTCGGGACCCTTATGGAGGTCGGTCTGGGCAAGCGAGTACCTCATGCAATGAAGGACATTTTAGAAGCGCATGACAGACGTGCCGCCGGCTACACCGCCCCGCCGCACGGATTGTATTTGGTGCGGGTCGATTATTAGAGAGGGCATTCTGTTGAAATTACACCAACTGCGCCATGGCGGCTGCAAACGTGCGAAGATCGCCAAGATGATCGCCGATCACCGTGTACACCCGGCTATAGTCGATTTTCCAATAGACATGGACCAGCAGATTCCTAAAGCGCGCCATGTGCTGCAGGCGTTTCATGAGGTCCTCGGAAATCAGTCCGGCCTCATAGAGCAATCCGAAACACGCCGCATACTCTTCGGGGACCTTGTGCAAACGTTTCGCGGACACGTGATAGCAGAGCGCAAGCGATGCTTCAATCGCGATTAACAGTCGATAAGACGCAATATCCAAGGCATCGCGATTGGAGAGGAACGCTTCAAGCGACAGGGTCCGAAACTCTTCAAGGCGTGCGACCGATTCCTCGATCTCGGTGCACCGAGCGCGAATCAAATCTGCATTCACGCTCATCCTGCAAATGCTTCCCGAGCGCTTTGCCTTAAGAGAGGCGCCATGTCGAGGTACTGGCGGACGGTCTGTTCCATGAGGTTGGTCAGGACTTCATCGTCTTGAATATGGATCGGTCGGCCTTTCAACACATGGTAGAGAAACGACACCGGGGCATCATTGAGGATTCGGACATCGATGGGAAACGGGACGAGACCGGCAAGGGGCTGGATCAGATCCAAGACATACAAGGGATCTTGACCTGGGTCATGTCGACTCACATACACTCCGATATCTACATCGTGAAACGCATCGGCCTCGACAAACGAACCATACAGATACGCGAACGCAATATTCGGTTCATGTGCAAATGCCGTAGCGAGCCGATTCACGATACACCTTCGCTCTTCATCGTTGGCGGAGTACACGGCCTTCATCTATGATCCCCCGTTCCTCATCGATCCTGCTGATTTTCCAATTTCTTGCGAAGTTCGATGATCTCCTGCTCGAGGGCTAAGAAGCGGTCTGCGATGGGATCGGGCAGGTTACTGTGATCCATCGTGGCTTCCGGCAGGCGATTGCCTTCCATTTTGATCACGCGGGCGGGCACACCGGTTACCGTTGAATTGGCGGGCACGGATTTGAGGACGACCGAATTGGCTCCCACCTTTACGTTGTCGCCGATTCGGATGCCGCCGAGAATTTTTGCGCCTGCTCCCACCACGACGTGATTCCCCACTGTAGGATGGCGCTTGCCTCGTTCCTTGCCGGTCCCTCCCAAGGTCACGCCTTGAAAGAGTGTGACATAATCGCCGATTTCAGCCGTTTCACCGATGACGACGCCCATGCCGTGATCGATGAAAAAGCCTTTTCCGATCGTCGCGCGGGGATGGATTTCAATTCCCGTGAGCAGGCGAGCCACTTGAGAAATGGCGCGCGGGAAAAATGGAATATGGTGTATTGAGAGCCAATGCGACACGCGATAGGCCAGGAGCGCATGAAAGCCGGCATAGGTGAGAAGGACTTCAAGCGTGCTGGTCGCCGATGGATCCCGATCGAATACCGCCCGCAAGTCCTGTCGAATCGAAGAAAACATAGCGAGTTCAGCCTACCTTAGGCAGGCGCAATCATGCAAATCGCCTGCGCCGCAATGGCTTCCTCTCGTCCGACGGCATCCAGACCTTCGCCGCTTTTCACCTTGACGTTGACTTGTGTGCCGCTGACTTTGAGGACCTCTGCGATCCGCGTGCGCATGGTGTCCAGATGCGGGCCTAATCGGGGCGCTTGCGCGATAATGACCGTATCCAGATTGACCAGTTGAAAACCTTTTTTGCTCAGCATCCCCGACACGTCCTCTAAGAGTCTCAGGCTGGAGATGTCTTTGTATCGGGGATCCGAGCTCGGATAGTGGCGACCCAGATCACCCTCACCCATGGCCCCCAACAATGCGTCACACACGGCGTGCACCAAAGCATCGGCATCGGAATGGCCGATCAAGCCCTGCGTATGCGGGATCTCTAAGCCGCCCAGTATCAGCTTGCGTCCCTTGCCGAGCGGGTGGATGTCGTATCCGATGCCGACGCGCATTTGAACCTGGTTAATCGTTATTCGTTAAACGTGAATCGAACGTGGCCCTTGGACCTCATTACTCATATCACAATCTGTCTTGCGGTTAACGATTCACGATTAACGTCTCTCCCTCGCCGCTAGGATCGCTTCGCCAATCCCGAGATCCTCTGGCCGAGTGATCTTTATATTTTCGCCGCTGCCTTCCACAACCGCCACGCGGTGCCCCAGCCACTCCATCAATTGCGCGTCATCCGTGGCGTGGTAGTTCTCAAGGTGGGCTTTGCGATGCGCTGCCTGCAGCAGCGAGCGTTGAAACGCCTGAGGCGTTTGCGCCGACCATAAATGACTGCGATCGACGGTCGATTCGATCAGACCATCGTCGTCCACTCGCTTGATCGTGTCGCGCATGGGAATCGCGACGACGGCGGCTCCATGTTTCGCCGCCGCATCAATCACTCGGGCCACCATGTCCACCGTAAGAAACGGGCGAACTGCGTCATGAACCAGGACCATGTCCACGTCTTGATCCAGTTGGACAAGCCCATGGCGCACCGAATCTTGCCGCTGCTCACCGCCGGGCACGACTTTGGTGATTTTGTGAAACTTGTAACGGGCGACGATTTCGTTCAGGCAGTATTCTCGATCGGCCGCCGGCACGGTCAAAATAATGTCGATGACGGCGAGTGATTCTTCCAAGACACGAAGAGCATGCACGAGAATCGGCAGGCCGCCCAACGTCAGGAATTGCTTAGGAGTAGAGCCTCCCATGCGAAGACCGCGTCCGGCGGCAGGAACGACCGCCGCGGTTCGAGGAGCCTGCCTTACCATACTCTCTCACTAACCACGCGCGCTCTGAAACTCCTCCTTCTCGGTTTCTTCTTTCAGACGTGTGAAAATCATTCGCCCGGCCGTAGTTTGCAAGACACTGGTGACCATCACATCCACGTTGCGTCCGATACACCGCTTGGCATTATCGACGACGATCATGGTGCCGTCGTCCAAATAGGCGACGCCTTGCCCGGCTTCTTTGCCTTCTTTCAGCACAAACACCCGAATGGTTTCACCCGGCAAGACAACCGGCCTGAGCGCGTTACAGAGTTCATTAATATTGAGAACACGCACACCCTGCAGCTCTGCCACCTTATTGAGATTCAAGTCGTTGGTAATGACTTTGGCGCCGATTTTTTTGGCCAGGACGACGATCTTCGAATCCACATCTTTCACATGCGGGAAGTCGTCGTCGATGATGCGTACATCGACATCGACCATCTTTTGAATCTTATTCAGAATATCGAGTCCGCGGCGTCCACGGGCGCGTTTGAGCGAATCCGACGAATCGGCAATATGCTGCAGTTCATGCAAAATGAATTGCGGCACTAAAAAGGTCCCTTCCAAGAATCCTGTTTCAACAAGGTCGGACACGCGCCCATCGATGATCACGCTCGTATCGAGAATTTTTCGGCTGAGCGTCTCGACACCATGCTCCGGACGTTTGACCGGGCCGGCAATTTTTTCCTGCCCGAATTTTGCCCCAAGAACGAGGCCTAAATAGGGAAGTCCCAATAAGAAAACCAGACCGGTAATATGAAAGAGGACGGTTTCGACATCGAATACGACACTCCCGACCCATTCGACCAACCCGGTGAGCAGCAACCCCACCGCCAAGCCCAGTGTACCGCCGACGACCACGCCATAGGATAATCGCTGAAGGATATATTCACCGAATAAAATTAAGCCGCCGGTTGCGGCGCCGATTGCAAAACCCTGAAGTAGGAAGGCGCCGTTGGGCTCTTCTCCTCGCAGGAAAAGGGCCATTCCCGCAAGGGCACTGAGGAGGACGAAGCTGATTCGTCGTACCATCGTTGCACCCCCTTTCCATGTGACTGACCCCACCAAGACCGTTGCTCCTTTGAATAATGGCGTCGTTATGATTTCAGCGTAATGTACAGCGTGCGGCCTTGGCGTTTGATGAGCAGGAGTATCGGCTGGTCCTTTGACACATGCGACGCCGCGCTTTCATAGGACCGGAGGTTGGCCACCTGCCGTCGGTTGAGCTCGAGAATGACATCCCCCTCTTTCAGGCCGGCCTCCTCCGCGACACTCCCCGAACGGACTTGAACAATCACCACCCCCTTTTCAGCCTGTGACAGTCCAAGCCGCCGCGCGACCTCGGACGTCATGTCCCGAACTTCGAGATCGGATAAGAACCCTGCGGGACTGGCGGCCTCTTCCGGCTCTTCGCCGCCGGCCTTCGCAATGGATTTTGGTTGTTCGTCGATCGCAATATCGACTGTCTTCATCTGTTTGTCACGAACGTATTTGATGGTGACTTTCTTGCCGACCGTGGTACGCGCCACCGCATTGCGGAGCTGGCTGGGGCTCTCGACGGGCTTGCGGTCATATTCGAGGATCACGTCTCCGCGATCGAGGCCCGCCCGTTTCGCCGGGCTCCCATCCAGCACCTCGCTGACCAAGACGCCTTTCGTCTCCGTCATCCCGAACTGCTGCGCGAGTTCCGGTGAGAGGTCCTGAATCGACACGCCCAGCCATCCACGTACAACCTTTCCGCCCTTGATTAATTGTTCAAGGACGGACCGCGCCATCCCGCTCGGCACGGCAAATCCAATCCCCATATTGCCGCCGCTCTGGCTGAAGATGGCCGTGTTGATGCCGATCAACTCGCCTCTGACGTTCACCAGCGCGCCGCCCGAATTGCCGGGATTGATGGCTGCATCGGTTTGAATAAAATCTTCATACTCCGCAATTCCCATGCTCGCCCGTCCAATTGCGCTGACGATGCCCATGGTGACCGTCTGGTTGAGACCGAAGGGATTACCGACCGCCAAGACGAACTCGCCGACTTCCAGCGTATCGGAATCGCCCCATGGAATCGTGTGCAAGCCGTCGGCCTCCACCCGCAGCAGCGCGAGATCCGTCTTCGAATCCGTCCCAACCAGCTTGGCCTTGAATTCGCGTTTATCGGACAGCATGACTTTGATTTCGTCCGCTTTATTGACGACATGGTTGTTCGTCACGATCAACCCACTGATATCGACAATGACGCCCGACCCCAGACTCCGTTCTTTTCGCTCCTTCGGCGCTTCGAACCGGCGGAAAAACTCATCGCCGAAAAACCGACGAAAAAATGGGTCATCGAACGGGGTGCCATGCTGCCCGCCTCCTTCACGCCCTTGCCGGGTGGTGGAGATATTCACGACCGCCGGCGTCACCGCTTTAGCAATTCGCACAAAATTCTGATCCGACCCTGGGACAAACGCGGGTGGAATGGCGACCACCGTGGGAGGAGGCGTATCGTTCGAGACTGCGGCAGGCTCCGGTACCGCATGGCCGAACGGCAGCCATCCCAGATCGGACGCAACCGCCAACCCGATGACGACACCGGCTCCCAACAGGAGCAGGCTGACCCAGAGGGAGGTAGAACGGCGACCGGGTGATTTGGGCAGTTCGTAGTCGTTCACAAATTCCTTGTAGGTTGAGGCTAAGGTTAAGGCTAAGGGATGGAGAAGCGACTCCCGCTGAACTTCAACCTTAGCCTTAACCTTCTTTTATGGCTTCTCTCCCTTATAGATGCCCATCACCGTTTGTAAGAATTTAATCGCTTCAGCTTTGGGACGTTGGAAGGAATTGCGGCCGATGATCGAACCGAAGCCCCCGCCATCGCGAATGGCACGGGCCTCTTCGTATACATTTGCATCTGCGCTCTTGGCGCCGCCCGAAAAGATCACGATACGCCGGCCATTAAAAGAACTTTGTACGACATGGCGAACACGCTCCGCCAGAGACTTAATCGGCACCTTCTCACTTTCATAGACTTTCTTGGCCGCCGCTTGTTCAAGATGATCGGTCGGTAATTTCACCTTAATGACATGGGCGCCGAGCTGCGCGGCGATCTGTGCGGCATAGGCGACAACATCGATCGCCGTTTCGCCTTCCTTACTCAGTCCGGATCCACGCGGATAGGACCAGACCACGACCGCCAAGCCGCAGGCCTTCGCTTCTTCAGCAATGTCACGTAATTGCTCATACATGGCGGTGCTGTGCGCAGACCCTGGATAGATCGTAAAACCAACAGCGACACATCCGAGGCGAAGCGCATCCTGTACGCTTCCGGTAACCGCAGACAAGGGATCTTTCTCATCATGCAGGACATCATGGTTGTTCAGCTTGAGGATCAGCGGAATCGCGCCGGCATACTGGTCGGCTCCCGCCTCTAAGAACCCGAGCGGCGCGGCGTACGCGTTACAGCCGGCTTCGAGGGCCAGTTCGAAGTGATAAAGCGGATTATAGCCGGGCGGGTTCGGGGCAAAACTTCGCGCGGGTCCATGCTCGAAGCCTTGATCCACGGGAAGAATCACCAGTCGGCCTGTATCGGCCAGGTTCCCGTGGCCTAACAACCGTGCCAGATTCGCTTTTGTGCCGGGATTGTCGCTTCCGTACCAGCTTAAAATCTCTCGGACGCGGGGTGTCATGGTTGAACCTCCGATATGCTGTAAAAAAGAAGATGTTAATCGTTATTCGTTAAACGACATGATAAGACATGAAAATCTTCACAGTGGACGGTGAACACGTTATCGTCTCTCTTGGATGAATTCTTCGGCCCTGCTGACATCCTCATGGCTGCCGATGATCAAGGGAATGCGTTGGTGAACGGCCGTAGGAAGAATGTCGCCAATCCGCTCAGTGCCTGTGCTCGCGAGCCCGCCGGCTTGTTCGATGATAAACCCAAGCGGGGCCGCTTCATACATTAACCGCAGCTTGCCTTCCGGCTTACTGATTTCCCCGGGATACAGATACACGCCGCCGCCGGTCAGAAATCGATGCACATCCGCAACCAGACAGCCCGAATAGCGGGAAGCGTAGGGCCGACCCGTCGCCGCATCCTTGTCGCGAAGATACTCGACAAACCGCTGCACGCCGCGCGGCCACTTGGCATAATTACTTTCGTTGGCGCTATACACCTTTCCCCGCGCCGGCATTTTCAGCCGGCTCCCGGACAGCACAAATTCTCCGATTCCTCGATCGAGGGTAAACTGATATACGCCTGCGCCACAGGTATACACGAACACGGTGGCCGGCCCATAGAGCACATAGCCGGCTGCGACCTGGTCTCGCCCCCGCTTCAGCAGCCCCGCCTCGACATCCGGTTGAACGTGGCCTTGCACTCGATGAATCGAAAAAATAGACCCTACGGTCATATTAGCATCAAGATTCGATGACCCGTCGAGGGGATCGAGAAAGAGCACATGCTCGCCTGGACGATCGCCGGCATGCCCGCCCACTTTGCAGGGCTTTTCCATCTCTTCGGACACGATCGCCCGAACCACGCCGCCCTGGCCTTCAAACGTCTGCACGAACAGCTCGTTGGCCCGCTCATCGAGCTTTTGTACGGCTTCCCCCTGCACGTTCGTTTCACCGGTGAGGCCCAGCGCCCCATGAATGGCCGCTTCGCTTAGTTCTCGCCCGATGACCTTACCAGTGAGGGCAATGTGCCGGATGACCTGCGAAAGATCGTTTGTCAACCGGGGGTGAAGAGTCTGCTGCTGCAGAAGATGGTTCGCTAAGGTCATCGATGATACAGGCATGCGGGGGTCCCGGTATGTAATGGGACGATTATATAGGTTTTTGAAAACAAGGCGCAATCAGACGTTAGGGGTAAACATGGAAACCGAGGGCACAAGGTCAACGGATCAGGCGAGCCGCAACCGATCCGATGATGACTTTGGCCTTCATCAGAAGGGGAACGCGGTGCGCATCATTCGTCAGCCACACACGGATGTTGCCTTCGTTGAGGAAGAGTCCCTGAAACGGCATGATCACCAAGAGCCGAATAGCTTCCACCTCCCCGTGTAGTCCCCGGACTTTTTCCACGCCTTCGGTGCGCACTTCCACCCGATAGTTTTTCTTATCATGGTGAATATTCAGCATGACGGACGAACCCAGTTGAATGGAGGGAAGATTCCGGATGTAATAGAGACAGGAAATAAGATCATGGGTTCCTGCGGGAATCGGCAACGTCTCGCTGACCCCATCTTTGACCGAGAGCACAGTGCCTTCCGCACGATAAAACGTCACGTCGAAGTCATTTTTCTTCTTTCCCTCGCGCCTGGTGAACATCAAGTGATACGGCAGGAGGCTGTCGGCATCGATGACGGATTCGACTCGATTATCGACCGGATAGAATTTAGTGACGGTGGGACTCGACTTGGCGGTCGAGAGGAGCTTCAGGGCTGGACGCCCTTTAACGGGAGCGGTATCCTGCACCTCCATCACCGCGGTTCCTGCCCGCATTCCAAGGAAGGTAATGGCATACGTGAGGCGTTCGCCGGCAGCGAATGGACGTGCTGAAGCCTGATCGCCGCCGGCATTCGGCTCGGAGTGAATCAGTTGAGCCGAGGAGAGGAGCAGTCCAATGAGAAGAGGGACGCGCCAGAAGCGGAAGGGTCTCGTGGATCGGCCGACGAACGATGGCAGTCCCGTGGTCACCTTTCCAGCGAACGCTTGGCCGACTCCAACTCGGATTCAATCACGGTCCGAATGACCGCCAACCGTTCAGGCGTCGAGGCTTCAAATCGCAGCACCAAGGCCGGCTGTGTATTGGACGCACGGATGAGACCCCACCCATCATCAAACGTCACACGAATTCCATCGATGGTCACAACATCCCGGATCGTGAGATCCGATCCAGGTAACGGCGACTTTGCCTTGGCGTGCGCTATCAATCGGCGTTGCACGCGCGTCACGAGGTCAAACTTATGCGTGTCCGGGCAATCGACGCGAATTTCAGGCGTGACGGCGGTGTGAGGCAGATCCGCAATCAACGACGAGAGCGGCTTACCCGTCTTCGCGAGAATCTCGATGAGCCGGCACGACGCATAGATCGCATCATCATAGCCGAAGTATCGGTCGGCAAAAAACATGTGCCCCGACATCTCGCCTGCCAGCACGGCCGACTCCTCTTTCATCTTGGCTTTGATCAGCGAGTGCCCGGTCTTCCACATAATGGGACGGCCGCCGTGTTGGCGAATGTCATCGTAGAGCGTGTGCGAGGCTTTCACTTCGGACAGGATTGTGCTTCCCGGCCGGCTTGCCAAAATATCGCGCGAGAAAACGACCATGAGCCGATCGCCCCACAAAATGTTTCCCTGTTCATCCACCGCGCCGATGCGATCGGCATCGCCGTCATAGCCGATCCCGACGTCGGCTTTGGTATCCTTCACGGTCCGGATGAGGTCTTGCAGATTCTCCATCACCGTTGGATCGGGATGATGATTGGGAAACCGGCCGTCTACATCGCAGTAGAGCCCGGTCACTCGGCAACCCAATTGCGTCATCGCCCGCTCGGCCACGAGACCGGCCGCCCCATTGCCACAATCGATGACGACATGCAATGAATCGCCCTTCACGGCGGCGAAACTCTGTTTGAGATAGGCAAGATACTCCGGCAGCATCGGCTGCTCAGTCACCTGCCCCGTCCCCGATGAAAACACGCCGGCCTCCATGACCTTTTTTAACTGCTGGATGTCTTCCCCATGCAAGGCTTCTTTTCCAAGGCAGAGCTTGAAGCCGTTGTACTCGGCGGCATTATGGCTGCCGGTAATCATCACGCCGCCATCGGCCTTGAGGTGGAAGAGACTAAAATAGAGGACCGGCGTAGGAACAATGCCGATATCGATCACATCCAAACCGCCGGCCGTGAGGCCGCGAATCAATCGATCGCGCAGCGCAGGGG
>DATEPO010000025.1:0-10825 GCA_035273145.1 Nitrospiraceae bacterium | reverse complement strand
ACGCCGCTTGTCAATGCCTCGAATCGACCTCTATCATCGTGCCGCATGCCGCCATCTCAGAGATGGCGATCCGATTATGCGCACATTGATCGATCGTGTTGGGCAGTGTGAGCTGGTTGCGCGACGAGGCGCCTTTGCAATCCTGTGCCACTCCATTATCTCCCAACAATTGTCGATCGCCGCCGCGGCGACGATATACGGCCGATTCGTGCGTCTCTATCCTACGCGTCGTCTGACGCCAGCGAGCGTTTTGGCCTCTCCGGTTGCATCTTTGCGAGCCGTCGGGTTGTCGGAACAAAAGGTTCGGTATGTGCTGGACTTGGCGTTCGCGTTTCAGAATGGACTCGTTCAACCGCGCCGGTTTTCGAAACAATCAAATGAAGAGATTATTGCCACACTCATGCGCATCAAGGGAATTGGGCGGTGGACGGTCGAGATGTTTTTAATCTTTTCATTGAATCGCCTCGATGTGCTGCCGGTCGATGATCTTGGCATTCGACAATCGGCCCAACGATGGTATGGATTGCCTATGCCTCCCAGCCCCGCAATCTTGAGAACACTCGCCGAGCCCTGGCATCCCTATGAAAGCATCGCCTGCTGGTACCTCTGGAGAGCGCGTCGATTGCCGGAACGATGATGGCCCCTGGAAACCCTTACTTGACACAGCTACCCATGACAGGTACACATGTTGCGTAGAAGAGCGCAAGGCCATCCACAGGAGATGGAATGAGATGAAGGGGAAAATCGCCTGCTCGGCTCAGCGGTTAAGCCTGCTGGACCCAACCATGATCAAGTCTGTGGTGGAAGGGTCTGCCTTTCACGTCGCCAATCAATACCGCACTGAGAATCGTGTTCGCATTACCGACGCGGATGAGCGGCAAATTTCTTCAGTCGTCGTCGGCAACTCGGGTGTCTACCAACTATCGATCCAACTGAAGGACGGCGTGCTGACGACGAAATGTAGTTGCCCTCTCAATGAACAGCCGCTCTGCCGCCATTCCGTCGCAGTCTTATTGGAATATCATCGGTGGGCCCAAGTGAAAGCGGCCCCTCGGACCGCTCCAACATCCAATGCCGTTCCACCATCGGCTCCGCAAGGTGCGATTTCCTCCGCCCTGGATATCAAATTTAGTGAGGTCACGATATTCATCGAGTGGCTTCAGGCTAGCGTGCGTGCCCTGGAACAAGGACATCCGTTGCCAGGCTCGCCGGCGTTAGGGGGCGGTGAAGTCGTGAGTTGGATCAAGGCTGTACAGAGCCTTGAGGATCGCCGGCGACACACAGAAGAGAAATACGCGACGCTTGAGGAAGATCTTCGCGCGCGAGAGGGGCATCTCGGACGTCTGTCTCAGCAGTTACAAACTTCTCTGGACGATACGAAGGCGGCTCAAGCGGCGTGCGAAGCTCTTCGACGTGAGCTGGCAGGACATGCGGCCACGTATGCAAAGCTGGCCGAGTTGGTGAAAAACATGGAAGGCGTCCAGAACGTCGTGAAGCGGATTGCCGGGGACTTCGTTACGAACATGTCGCAACTAGATGGACTGTCCGTCTCCTTAAAAGAAGCTTCTACCGTCCTTCAAACGCTCTCCGCTAAAAACTAGCGCTCGGCCTTTTCCTGCGCCGGGGTAGACGGCTTTGCCGTCATCCACATCACCGCTATATAGAGAGTGCATAAGAGTACGGCGAATCCACCGATCAGATACGAACGCGCCTGCATCACTTGGACAAGGCGCCTCGGATCCTGCACCAGATCCGGTTGGTCGCCCAAGATCGCCCCACCGAACCATGCCAGCACGGCGCACCACAGCGCCGCCCCGACGAGGGTCATCAGACTGTAAACACCGAACGGCATTCGAATGAATCCGGCCGGAATCCCAATCAGATGTCGAACCACGGGCACCAGCCGCGCAAAAAATACGCCACCGGCCTCATAGCGAGCCACCCATCGTTCAGCACGCAGCAACTTGTCTTCGGGGCAGAAAATATAGGCACCATAGCGGATTAACAGAGGACGCCCAAGCCAGCGAGCCGCCCAATAGGTGACAGCCGCGCCGAGATAACTGCCCAATGTGCCGGCAAGTACTACTCCGAGCATGCTGAAACGCCCCTGAGCGGCCCAGTAAGCGGCAGGCGGAATCACGATTTCACTGGGTATCGGGAAGACAGAGCTTTCCAGCGCCATGAGGAGAATAATCCCCGGATATCCCCAATCGTGGACCCATTGAAACCACACGGCGATCCATTCGTGCATGATACTCCAGTAAAAGAAGATAAGAGGGCGATTCTACCTGGATGCGCACTTTAACGCCAGATGAGCGACAGAACCACACTAGACCTATTGCCTCTCAATCCTGTCTTTCTGTACAATCCGCGTTGATTCGGCACGCTTGAGTGCCAAACTCTAAAAGATCATGACAAGGAGGACCATCCCATGAGCAGACTCATCGTTGGACTGATAGGAGCCGTGACATCCGTTGTTCTGAACGGCTCAATGGTTCTTGCCAATGAACCCAAAGGCGGGGCGCCGGATTATAGCGGCATCAGTGGATTGTATTACACGTTGATCGCAATTATTCTTATTTACGGCGTGTACGACGCGTTCTTCAAGAAATCCTGATCAACCGCATCGTCGGAATACGGGTTGATGTCGTATCGGGTGAAACGGCCGGCTACTTCACCATGCTCTCATCGGATGCCGCCTGTGAAGCGTTCCTCAGTAAGGGCTTCAGCACCGGCCATAGTTGCTCTACGATCACGCGATAGCCTTCCCCTGTCGGATGAATGCCATCGGCCTGATTCAATGTAACTTGAGCTCCCACCCCCTCCAGAAAAAATGGCATGAGCGTGACCTGATGCGCTTGTGCGAGCCGGGCATACACCGCTTCGAACGCGGCGCGATACTCCTCACCGTAATTGAGCGGAAGCTTCATGCCGGCCAGAACTACCTGTGCGCCGGCTGCATGTACACGCTGGATAATCGTCTGTAGATTGTCGTACATCTGATCCAACGGAAGCCCGCGCAGCCCGTCATTACCACCCAATTCGAGAATCACAATCTGTGGGCGGCTCTTTAAAATCCAATCCACTCGCCGCAATCCACCCGCCGTCGTATCTCCACTCACCCCTGCATTGATAACCCGATAGCGGTACCCGCTTTGATCCAATCGCCTCTGAAGCTGAGAGGGGTAGGATTCGTCGGCCGGGACACCGGCGCCGGCCGTCAAGCTATTCCCGAACGCGACGATCTTGGGCAAGGCCTCTCGTGCCGGCTCGCGCGCAAGACCGGGCTGCGCCGTAACATCGGTCCCCAGACGCTGTCCGATTCCGTCGTGCGGAGCTTGTGAGGATGATGAGGGCGAGAGGTCTGAAGAAGATTGCTCGCAACCCCACAGACTGGGCATGAGGAGGCCCAGTACGATCCATGCACCCGCACTAGGCCACCACTGCC
The DNA here is from genome assembly GCA_035273145.1 of Nitrospiraceae bacterium. Classification (GTDB taxonomy): domain Bacteria; phylum Nitrospirota; class Nitrospiria; order Nitrospirales; family Nitrospiraceae; genus JAICXS01. The sequence continues at coordinate 7,377 of DATEPO010000025.1, read as the reverse complement.
ACATCGTCATCATCGTAAGGACCGTTTGAGTAACTCGATCATAAAGTCAGTACAGTATAATATACCCTTCATTCATTGGAGAAGGAGCGCCTAGAACATGATCATCAGCGCCTCACATGTGACCATGCGTCTCAGCGGAGGCGGACATGCCGTAACCATTCTCGATGATGTCTCGCTCGATATTCCAGCAAAACAAATGGCGGCGATCGTGGGGCCATCGGGTAGCGGCAAGTCAACCTTCTTAGGCCTGATCGCCGGACTAGACAGGCCGACCTCGGGTTCAATCAAAGTCGACGGCGTGGAGATCACGACCTTGCGCGAAAGCGAGATGGCTCGCTATCGTCGTCAGAAGATCGGGTACATCTTCCAATCGTTCCATCTCATCCCGACTCTCACCGCATGGGAAAATGTGGCCGTCCCGTTAGAATTGATCGGCGATCCCCATGCCAAATCCCGGGCAATCGATTTGTTGACCGCCGTCGGGCTCAAGGATCGACAGTCCCATTATCCGGTTCAACTTTCCGGCGGCGAGCAACAGCGCGTGGCGGTTGCCCGAGCCTTTGCCTGTCGGCCTCCGATTCTGCTTGCCGATGAGCCGACCGGCAATCTCGATTCGACGATAGGCCGGCAGATCATCGATCTCCTTCTCGCCTTGAACCGGGATTATGGCAGCACACTGGTGCTTGTCACGCACGATTCGGACCTGGCATCCTTTACCCAACGGATCATTACACTCCGGGATGGCCGCATCGTCTCGGACCACTCACCTGCTTCTTCACTGAAATGATGATGCCCTTCGGGATCTCAATGGCGTGGCGGGAGACCCGCGCGGCATGGCGACACTTTCTCTATTTCTTTGTCTGCATTGCGCTGGGAGTCGGCACGCTGGTTGGGGTTGGCCTCTTTGCAGCCAACATCGAGGGCACCGTGACCCGAGAGGCGCGAGGCCTGATGGGGGGCGATCTCGAGGTCCGACTTTCGCGGCCAATCAGCGCCAATGGATGGGCCATACTACAGTCTCTTGAGAGTCGCGGCATCGGCGTGCTTCACATCAGCGAACTCGTTGCGATGGCTTCCCGAATTGGGCGCGAGGCACCTCCCTCGCATCCATCGTCCGCTGTCCCGACACAACTCATAGAACTGAAGGCCATCGAACCGGTCTATCCCTTCTACGGCACGTTAAAAACAATCCCAGATCGTCCCGTGTCCGAGCTGATTGCTGTTCAGCCTGACGTCTGTGTGGCGGATAGGGTCGCCGAGAAGCCCAATTGTTATGGGGCAATTGTTCAAGACTCGCTCCTGATTAAGATGGGATTGCAGATCGGCGATCATCTGAAAATTGGCCAGGCTCTCTTCAAGATCACAAGCACACTGAAGCACGAGCCGGATCGAGTCGCCAGTGCGTTTAGCCTCGGGCCGCGCGTAATGATTTCGCAGGAGGCCTTAAGAGCGGCTGAACTCGTCAAGCCCGGCAGTCGAGTGCGCGAACGGTATCTGTTACGTGTGCCGTCCGAAGCGTCTCCTGAACCGCTCCTCACCGAATTGCGCGAACAACTGACTAAGGATTCGGCTCATGTCTCGACGTTCCGCGAGGCACAGCCTCAGCTCCGCCGGTTCCTCGATCAACTCACCCGCTATTTGGGGCTGGTTGGGTTGACCGCCCTGTTCGTCGGTGGAATCGGCGTAGCGAGCACCGTCCATGCTTTTATCAAAGACAAACTCAAAACTATCGCCATTCTGAAGACCCTCGGGGCTGATTCCGGCACCGTCATTCGCACGTACCTGTTTCAGGCATTGTGTCTCGGCTTCATGGGAAGCGTAGCCGGCGTGTTCGCAGGCGCGTCGCTGCAACATGTGATGCCGATAATCTTGGCCGGCTTGCTGCCGCTCGATCCGTTCGCACTGTCTTCAAGCCAAGACACCATACCGATTGAGCCGATCCTTAAAGGCCTTGCACTGGGTGTGGCCACGACACTCCTGTTTACCCTGTGGCCTCTCTTAAGCATTCGAGAAATTCGTCCCGCACTCATCTTTAGAACGGACATCCTCGGCGCAGAGCCCAAGGACGTTTCCCTCAAGGGGCGATTCGCATCGCTACGGCAGCTTCAAGATCCGGTGCGGTCGGGCATGGCCGTGTTGGTGGTCCTCGGGCTCTCCGGTCTCGCCATCTGGCAGGCTCAATCCCTCTCGATTGGGATGATCTTCATCGGCGCCTTGTTGGCGGCCGTCATACTCTTAGTCCTCACCGCCCGGGCGCTGATCCGGGGGCTTCGGATTGCCGCCTCACCATCGTCTTTGACGGTTCGCCATGCCATGGGGAATCTTTCGCGACCGGGAAGCCAAGCGACGAGCATCATGGTGGCCATTGGGATCGGGGTCATGATTATCGTCACCATCTCGCTCCTCGAGCGATCGCTCATCAGCCAGATCGGCGAGAGCCGGCCGCTCAATGCGCCGACCTTTTTCTTTATCGATGTGCAGCCGGATCAAAAGGCCGCGTTCGAGCGGTTACTGCAACAGCAGTTTTCGCATATCATGCCAGAATTGACGCCATTGGTTCGCTCGAGGCTCCATGCAGTAAACGGACGGCCTGTACCCCTTCATGAAGAGGACGATCGGGAACGACGAGGCCGGCGAGACGGCGAGCAGGGGAAGGCGTGGTACTTTACTCGTGAGTACGTGCTGACCTTTCTTGATCGTCTTCCCAAGGACAATATTGTGATCAAAGGGGAATGGTGGGGTCATGATACGAACAAAGGACCATTGGTCTCGATTGAGGAAGAGGCAGCTCGGCATCTCGGCGTGGGTCTCGGGTCCACCATCGAGTTCGACATTCAAGGCACCGTGCTGCCGGCAACGGTCAGCAGCATCAGGAAGGTGGAGTGGAGTAATTTTTCAACGAATTTTTATATGATTCTTTCGCCGGGTTCCTTGGAGGGCGCTCCCTTTACCTTTGTGGCGACCGTCCGGGTTGCGCCGAAAGAGGAGATTCGTCTCCAGCAGGCGGTTGTCGGCGCCTTTCCAAATGTCACCGCCATTAACATCGGCGAAGTGATGGATACCTTCGCACGTGTGCTGGAACATCTGTCCTTCGCAATCCGCGCCATCGCCGTATTCTGTATCTTGGCAGGCAGCCTCGTCATGGCGGCGGCTCTCGCCACCACGCGCTATCGCCGTCTGTATGAATCGGTGGTCTTCAAGGCCCTTGGCGCCACGCGGACTCTTATTGCCGGCTCCTTCGCCACAGAATATGCACTCATGGGAGCGGTCGCCGGCCTCATTGGGACGATCCTTGCCAGCGGGCTGTCATGGGGAGTGCTTTATTTTGTTTTCGATCTGCCGTGGACTCTTCAACCCATGGTGCTTGTGAGTAGCCTTCTCTTTACCGTCATGTTGACGCTTGGCGTCGGATTTCTCAGTACCTTTCGAATCCTGGGTCAACGACCCCTAGCGATCCTGCGGCATGAATAGCCATGGGCATGTAGGACTTGGGTGGGCATGGCGTCTAATAGCTGAACTCCCCGGGCAAAAGGTCCAGGACAAAATGCGTTCAGCGGGATAAGGTGTCTTTATGAAAAACATTCAACTTGTCGTTGACTTACACAATAAATAGACAATCTGATCGTAGAATCACCCGCCATAATTCGTCGCGCTCGCTCTTGCTTGCCCGCGTGTCTTATATAGATGATCAGACGGATCTCACTGAAAAGCAATACGTTTCCTACGTTCCTGCACGATTGAGCCGCAGTCAGACAGGCTGGCTTCTTATTTGCCATAGTGGACTGCATACCTTCCACACCAAAGAAGCGGGGTCATGATGGGCGACACGAGAGTCATGCATGCAAGTCCGGATCAGGATGAAAATCCCGCCTTGGGTAGTAGAGGGTGGAGGCTGGTCACGACGTGGAATTTCGGCTGGCTGTGGTGGGGACAGGTGACCTCGCAGGTCGGTGAAGGCCTCAGCCGCGTGGCTCTGCTTTGGTTTGTCTATGAATTGACCGGGTCCGCCCTGATGATGACAATGATCGGGCTTCTCCAGACCGTCCCTCCTTTGCTTTTCGGGCCGGTCATCGGGGTCTACTTGGATCGCCTGCCGAAAAAAGCGGTCATGGTCTGGGTGGACCTCACGAGAACGATCATGACGTTCTCGATCCCTGCCTTGTATGCTATGGGTGTGCTCTCGATCGAATGGCTGTATGTCTTGATCTTTTTGACCTCCATCGTGTCGACGATCTTCGGCCCCGCCTTAGTCTCGGTGGTGCCGTTACTCGTCAAGAAATCAGAGTTGGTCTCGGCGAATGCTCTCGTCCAGGGCACAAATAATATTGGAACACTTGTCGGTCCGGCCGTGAGCGGAGTCGGCATCGCTTTGATTGGCGCGCAGAATGTGTTGTTCGTCAACGCCGCGACATTTTTGGTTTCCGCGCTCTGCCTCATGCCGATTCGTGTCCCGGCCCGTGTGCCGCAGGCGCTGGCCGAAGCGACCGAGCAGGCGGGGACGGTGATGCAGGAACTCCGCGCAGGATTCAGTTTTGTGTTCGGCCGTCAGCATACAGTCTTTCTTTTGGCGGTAATCGCCGCGCTCTATAACATCGGAGCCAGCGCCTTTGTGTTTCTTCTGCCCGTGTATGCGAAAGAGTCACTACAGGTGGGTCCCGTTCAATTGGGCTGGCTCTGGTCTGCTCTCGGTGTCGGAATGCTGCTTGCGTCGGTATGGCTTGCCTCTATCCGCCAGGGCGATGTGCATAACCGGTTCCGTATCATTGCACGCGCCATGACCGTGGGCGGGCTAGCAGCGGTCAGTTTGAGCATGCTTGAGACAACGCTATTTGCTGCCGGCCTCATCATGATCATTGGTGGATCGACAGCGTTGTTTTACCCGGTCGTCTGGGCCCTTCTTCAGGAAATGACCCCGGCGCACATGTTGGGCCGGGTGCTGACCACATTCAGCACGGGCTCAATGGCATCAGCCATGGCCGGGATGACGGGATTCGGATGGGCCGCGGACGCCATGGGACCGGGAGTCAGCCTGGTTGGCCTTGGGCTGGTTCTCTTGCTCACGGCAGGGGTCGCCGCGCAGTTCAGTCGCCTATCCAGGATCAAGCAGGCCGCCGTTGCGTAAGTCGCAGCCGCGGCATCAACCATGCTCGTCCAGTACGATTAATCATCAAGACCCCAGCGAGACCCTGCCCGCCGCGCATGCTCCTCCTCCTCGCGCTCCGTGGTTATTGTCCCGAGACTTTCGTTTGGTGTGGTGGAGCCAGTTGCTATCCCAGGTCGCCGATGGAGTCAGCAAACTGGCGCTGTTGTGGTTTGTGTATTCCGTCACCGGTTCACCATTTAAAACGACGATCATCGGCGTCCTGCAAACTGTCCCTCCCATTGTGTTTAGTCCGCTCATCGGCGTATTCGTCGATCGATTCCCCAAAAAAGCCATCTTAATTACCACCGATGTAGCACGCGCCATCTTAATCGGCGTCATTCCCTGCCTGATCTCCGTAGAGCGGTTTACGGTGGAATCCCTGTACCTGTTGGTGTTTCTCTATGGCATCGCCACGGCGATGTTCGTTCCAACGCTCTCCTCGTCCGTTCCCTTTATGGTGTCGCGTCCGCAGTTCACCGCCGCAAACGCCTTACTGCAGAGCACCACCAGCATTGGCATCATCATGGGTCCTGCGCTCAGCGGCCTCGGCATTGCTCTGTCAGGCTCACAGGAAGTGCTGTGCATCAATGCAGCAACCTATCTTGCCTCAGTTGCTTGCCTCTTGCCGATCCGGCTCATCTCCGTACCGACTTGCTCGCGGCCCGACAACCTGTTGCCGACGCTTATGCGAGAGCTGATCGAAGGCATGCAGTATGCGTGCAGGCATCACAGTATTCTGCTCATCATTCTCATGGCTTCACTCTATACCCTCGCCGCAGGAGCCTTCACGACCCTGTTTCCGGTCTTTGGGAAAAAACTATTGGATCTCGGACCTGTCGAAGTAGGGTATCTATGGTCGTGGCTTGGTGTGGGTCTTCTTCTGGTCTCGATGTTGTTGGTGCGGCTGACGACGTGGGGGATGCGAAGACGCATTCAAGCCATCTCGCTGTCCGGCCTCATCGGAGGCGCGGCACTTTGTGGGCTCATCTGGACACACGACCTGCTGTGGGCGACGCTGCTGGTCGCGGTCATCGGCATGGGGCTTGGCATGTGGACACCGATCGCGTGGGGTATGATTCAGGAAATTTCACCCGCTCACATGGTCGGCCGGGTGATGGCCATCTATACGGCGATTGCGACTGCGGCTTCCATGGTGGGCATGACCGTCTTCGGTTGGATCACGGAATCCTATGACGAACGAACGGGCCTGATCGGAATCGGAATCGTACTCTTCATCATGGCGGTCGTGGCCACATGGTTCAGAGCACGAATAGACACCAAGCATGATTCCGCTCTGCAGAGTTTCTAGGATGCAGATCGTGATTGCCGGCGTCGCTAACAGTTATTTAGGTTTGATGGTGCTGGCCGTATTCTTCGATGAATGATCGAGGTACTGAGCGAGTGTTTTGCCATCCCGTTCTCGCAACGTGACTCCGATGTGTAACTGCTCTAAATACTGCTCCAACGTTTTCCCTCCCAGATCGATCTTGCGCTCCTCAAAGAATCGCCGCACATCGCGTTCCAGTCCGGGCGTGGCGAGGCTGGTGATGCCTTCGCACATCCGACGCAGGCCGTTCTTGGGGTAGAGACGGTCCATCGTATCCCATTGCTGCTTCACGAAGTCCCACGCCAGCTCTCGGCCGTAGACGCTGGCCATCACCATGCGGACCATAAAGGGTGCATCTTGTGTACGTATCTCGCCGTTGATCGACTTCATGAGTGTCTGCTGAAGAAGTTCCTGGGGCTGATAGAGCGCTAATGAATACAGATAACGACGTTCTTCTTGCGGGGTTGTGGCTTGCGTAAACCGCTGGACGTACTCACGATAGCGAGCGTCATCCCCGATGTGAGCCAAGATGGCAATAATGGCCGGTAAAATATTCGGGTCCACTGAATTTGGCATGGCATATAACTCTGTCGCTCTCTGCTGAACGGCCTGATCGTTTCCAAGGATTCCCAGCGCGCGAATGATTTCCGCGCGGAACTGTATGGTCAGTTCACTTTCTCCCTCTTGAGGTGTCCATCCCAGATCTTCAAAAGCCGGCCCAACTCGATCACGTACCAGCGCTTCGAGCTTAGGCCGATCGGATGCGTCGATGATGCGGTTCAACGTGTGCAGTGATCCAAGAATGATTTCCCAGACATTTTTATCCCGATCGGTTTTGAATTGAGCCGTCAAGTCGAGATAGTCTGTCATCGGCATGAGACCCGCGACGGTCGAAGCCCAGGCATCA
>DATEPO010000024.1:0-9686 GCA_035273145.1 Nitrospiraceae bacterium | reverse complement strand
CTTTCTGTCTCCCCCCTCTCAGGACTTGGGCGCTATGATAAATGAAGGAAGGGTGACCTGAAGCGTCTCCACTGCGCGCATCGAACGAGCACATTCTGATCGTGCGCGTTCTGCGAGCACAGAGGCTGACCTCGACACCCCTCCTCTTCACCCGCACACACGCCGTAACACTTCTTGATATGCTTCTTCGATTTTTCCCAAGTCCTTCCTAAACCGATCCTTGTCCATCGACTCCTTCGTCCCCGCATCCCAAAATCTGCACGTATCCGGGGAAATTTCATCCGCGAGAATCAGCTCTCCGTTGTGCAAGCCGAACTCCAGCTTAAAGTCCACCAGGATCATCTTGCGCTCTGTAAAGAAGGGCTGGAGTACCGCATTAATCTTCCGCGCTTGCTGCTTGATCTCGTCCACGATCTTCGGCTCAGCCAGCTTCATGAGCCGCACATGCTCATCGCTAATCAGCGGATCGCCCAGCGCGTCGTTCTTATAGTAAAACTCGACTACCGGCGGTTCGATCGGCTCTCCCTCTTTCAACCCTAACCGCTTCACCAGACTGCCCGCAGTCATATTTCTCACGACCACTTCAATAGGCACGATCGCCACGCGCTTCGTCAGCATTTCCCGATCACTAAGCCGCTCGATAAAATGCGTCGTCACGCCGGCGGTTTCCAGGAGACGAAACAGACGTTCGGAGATCTTATTATTGACCACACCCTTGTCGACGATCGTCCCGCGTTTCTGCGCGTTGAACGCCGTCGCGTCATCTTTGAAGTACTGGATGACCCGATCGGGCTGTTCCGTGGCAAAGATTTGTTTTGCCTTGCCTTCGTAGAGCATCGTGCCTTGTGTCATCAGTAACTCCGTGCCAGCGCGTGTCGCCCACTATCCCAGCGCCATTCAACATGTTTTCCTTGTAAATGGACGCCACCAAACCATCGATCAAGTCCCCTCAGATTCACCCAGTCCACTTCTCCATTAAGCACACGACGACCTTGGTCTGTTATGTGAATGAATCGCGTGGAGGGTTCAGTAGGTTTGTTGACCCACGGACCGACACCTTCAACCTTCAACAGCGCATCTGTTCCACTCGACATCTGTTCGAGATACGGCCAGAACATCGAATCTCCGAGCCATGCGCGTTCTTCTCGACGTTGGATTGCTTGGAAGAGCTGCTTCGGCTCCGTGATGCCCGATGCTATCGCATCCAACGCATTCTGTTCCGTTTGGTTCAGACCGTTGTGCACGAAAGGAAATTCTTGCAGATGACGAATCAGCGCCTGCCGAAGAAACGGCAACGCCGACGTGTCTTCTGAAAGGAAATCCTCGATTTTTCGAGGATCCGTCGCACAAAATGCTTGCCAGGCTCGATGCGAAAGGTCGATCTGTTGAGCAGTCACCGGTTGTCGGGTTGGATAGAGCTGTGCGAGCTGCTCTCGATCCATAAATCCCAAGTGTTGGTTAGGGCAAATGAGAGAAACGCGGCGGTGTCCCACATCCTGTCGTCCAGACCAATCCAAGAGATAAATCAGCACGACCTGATCAAACATGTCGTGTTCAAACCAGAGCACAATTTCATCATGGTCTCGAAACCGAAGAAGATTTTCATCTTGCTTCCGAAGAAACTCCATGGCCTCATCATAGGGCATGCCGTAAAAATCTTTCGCGTGCCGAGCCCGGATACGTCGCCATTCATGTTCGTCAAGTCCAGTAGGAGTGGGACCCTGACAAAGCGCATCAGCCCAGCGAATCCTGTCGCCAGGTAAGCCGGCTTCTTTCAGCCTGGCTAGAATATCGTCCCCGCAACGAATATGAAGGATGGACTCTGGCATCTGCTTACCCGTTCCGTTTCCCGGCATACTTACGAGGTGTCTTTCCCCCTTTTCTATCTCTGCCGAATACCCGCTGATAAATCTTGTTCAGATGGCGGAGATAATGCTTCGGATCGAAGCACGACTCGATCTGTTCCATAGTCAGATATTTCGTAATGAGTGGATCTTTACTAATTGATTCCTTAAACCCGGCTCCATTTTTCCACGCCTGCATTGCGTTGCGCTGGACCGCTTCGTATGCGTCCTTGCGTTGCGCGCCGCCTTCAATCAATTCCAGCAGCAAGCGCTGGGAATAGACTAGGCCACCGGTCAGATCCAAATTACGCTGCATGCGGGCGGGATAGACCAGCAGATGCTTCATGAGATCCGTAAATCGTGCGAGCATATAATCGACTAGAATCGTACTGTCCGGCATCACCACCCGCTCGACGGACGAGTGGCTGATATCCCGCTCATGCCACAGCGCCACGTTTTCCATGCCCGCCACACTGTTCGCGCGCACTACTCGCGCCAAGCCGCACAGATTTTCCGAGACAATGGGGTTGCGTTTGTGCGGCATGGCTGAGGAGCCTTTTTGTCCTTCGGAGAAGAACTCCTCTGCTTCCAGCACCTCAGTTCGTTGGAGATGGCGAATTTCCATGGCAAACTTTTCGATGCTGGCCGCGAGCAAGGCTAACGCGGAGAGATACGCCGCGTGCCGATCGCGCTGCACGATCTGACTCGACACCGGGTCGGGCTTCAAGCCAAGCTTGGCGCACACGTACTCCTCGACTTCAGGCCCAAGATGGGCAAACGTCCCCATGGCCCCGGACAGCTTGCCGACGGCGATGTCTTCGCGCACGGCGCGTAAGCGCCCGCGATGTCGCCGTACTTCTTCGTACCAGATCGCCAACTTGAATCCGAATGAGACCGGCTCGCCGTGGATGCCGTGGGAGCGTCCGACCATCACGGTCTCCCGATGCTCCAACGCGCGCGCTTTCAGCACGTCCGACAATTCATCGACATCCGTCAAAATGATGTCCATCGCCTCAGTCATCTGCACCGCTAACGACGTATCGACGATATCCGAGGACGTCAGACCTTTATGGAGAAATCGCGCTTCACGACCCACCGGCTTGGCCAATGACTCGAGAAATGCGATCACATCGTGCTTGACGACCTGTTCGATCTCCGTAATGCGGTTCACATCGATGCGAGCCTTCTTGCGAGCCCGCGCAGCGACACCGCGCGGTACTTCGCCGCTCCGTTCCAATGCTTCACAGGCGAGGAGCTCTACGTCCAACCAGATCTCATACTTATGCTTGAGATCCCAAATGGCTTTCATGCGCGGGCGCGTATATCGCTCGATCATTGAAGGCTCCAGCAACAGGCGCGAGGCGCGGGACGAGGGGCGAGGGGCGAGGAGACCATCAAGACAATCATGTCAGTAGCATCTCCATCATCTCTAGCCTCGTGCCCCGTGCCTCGCGCCATTCTCCGCATCGGCCATGGCTGACCGTTTAGCTTCCAGTCGGAGATCGGCCGTAATGACCTTATCCAACACGCCATTGACGAACTTCTTCGTGTCATCGTCGGCAAACTGCTTGGCCAATTCGATCGCTTCATTCACGGTCACTTTGGCCGGCACTTCGGGCATCCAGAGGAGCTCATAGAGTGCAGCGCGGAGAATATTCCGATCGACCACCGGCATGCGACTCAGCGTCCAATTGGTCGCATGCGCGCCGATCAAGCGGTCCAATTCGTTGTGGTTGGCCATCACGCCGTCTACCAATCGATCGGCAAACTGCCGGACCTCATCCGTGGTCGGCTCCTGTTCCCAAAAATCCTCCAGCCAGTGCTCCGTATTGCCGTGGATATCCCATTGAAAGAGAATCTGGAGCGCCCGCTCTCGTGATTGTCGCCGGCTCCCCATTATGACCTCGTTCCTGTTTTTTTCTTTGGTGTTTTCGATGTGGTGGATCTGGCCGGACGGCTGTCCGCCGGTTTCGCTCGGACATCCGCAAGCACCGTCACCATTTCAATAGCAGTTCGGGCCGCGTCCGCTCCGCGATTATGCTTGGCCGGATCCGCTCGTTCAATGGCCTGCGCTACCGTATTGGTCGTCAACACGCCGAAGATTACCGGCAGATCGTACTCCAAGGCTACCTGCCCGATGCCACGGCTGGCTTCCGCGCTGATGTAGTCGAAATGCGGCGTATCGCCTCGAATCACCGCCCCTAGGCACAGGACGGCATCGAAACGACCGGTGCGGGCCAAGGCCCGAGCCGCGAGCGGAATTTCAAACGCTCCGGGCACGTGAACGACTTCGAGCGCCTCATCCGCCGCGCCCGCTTTCTTCAAGGTCTCGACCGCCGCGGCGAGCAGCCGGCTGGTGACAAACTTATTAAATTTGCTGACCACAATGCCGAAGCGAAGTCCGGTCGCATCGTGCGTCCCCTTACGAAGTCTCATGCTGCCTTATTTCTAGGGCTATTCACAACAATGCTTAACAGGGGAGTCGGGATGGTTCCACTGCACGCATCGAACGAGCACCGTTTCATCGTGCGCGTTCTACGAGCACAGATACCATCCCAACTCCCTGTTAGACCTTTTTCAAGATGTGTCCGAGCTTGTGCTTTTTCGTGCGCAAGTAGCGCTCGTTCGCGGCTCTCGGCGGAATCTCGATCGGCACTCGCTCGACCACCTTCAAGCCGTAACCTTCGATGCCGACAATCTTCCGAGGGTTATTCGTGATGAGCCGGATCTGATGCAGGCCCAGGTTGACAAGAATTTGGGCCCCCGTCCCGTAATCGCGCAGGTCCGCTTTGAATCCTAATTGCAAGTTCGCTTCAACCGTATCGCTGCCTTCGTCCTGCAGCCTATACGCTCTAATTTTATTGAGCAGCCCGATTCCTCGGCCCTCCTGGTTCAAGTAGAGTAAGACGCCGCGACCTTCTTTTTGGATCAATTGCATGGCACTCAACAATTGATCACGGCAGTCACACCGCAGCGACCCGAAGACATCCGCGGTGAGACAGCCGGAATGCACGCGGACCAGCGTCGGACTCGGATCATCGACCTGTCCCTTCACGAGCGCAATGTGCGTGCCGCCGTCCATCTCATTTTCAAACGCCACCGCTTCGAACTCGCCCATAATGGTCGGCAGGCGCGCGCTCGCCACCCGTCTGACGAATGTTTCGCGCCGGACGCGGTACTCGATCAGCGATTTGATCGTCACCATCCTCAATCCATGCGCCTTGGCAAACTTGCCCAACTCCGGCACACGCGCCATCGTGCCGTCCTCATTCATAATCTCGCAGATGACTCCCGCGGGGATCAGTCCTGCCAGTCGCGCAAGATCGACCGAGCCTTCAGTTTGACCGGCACGTCTGAGCACGCCACCTTTTTGCGCTTTCAGTGGAAAAATGTGACCGGGACGCGCGAGATCGGACGGCTTGGTCTTCGGATCGATGGCCACATGAATTGTCGTCGCCCGATCGGCGGCCGAAATTCCGGTGGTGATATCGTATCGGGCATCGATGGAGACCGTGAACGCCGTCCCGAATGTCGCGGTGTTCTCCTGCGCCTGCGGCGGGAGCTGCAATTCTTCGACACGCTCGGGCGTCAACGCTAGACAGATCAAGCCGCGGGCGTGCTTCGCCATAAAATTGATGGCATGCGGAGTGACTTTCTCAGCCGCCATCACAAGGTCGCCTTCATTCTCTCGATCTTCATCGTCGACAAGAATGATGAAGCGTCCTCGTTTGATGTCTTTGATCGCCTGCTCGATGCTGTCGAAATGAGAGGTGTTTGCCTTACGCGCCATGGCCTTGTTCGTGCACTTCAGTGTGCGATCACTTAAATCTTTTCTCATTTGAATGTCAATGATGATGGCTACGCGTTCACGGGTGCTGTCTGACGGCTGCGGCGGATTGAAATCGCGCTCGCCCATGCCAAGGCGGCTACCATTGCAAAGACCCAGAATCCGGTTTGATACGTGCCCGTCAGATCCTTAAATACGCCAAGCCAAAGGGGCAACAGAAATCCGCCCAAGCCGCCTGCGGCTCCCACGAGGCCGGATGCCAAGCCGATTTGTTTTTGATACCACTCCGGGACGATTTGAAAGACCGCCCCATTGCCGAACCCCATCACACCGACCGCGAGAACCATCAGAGAGACCGCGACCCACATAGGCGGCAAATACCCGATACCGATGGTCAACACCACGATTGTGGGGAATACGAGACGAAGAGTCCGTACGCCGCTGATGCGGTCGGCGACGTAGCCACCCAATGGACGGATCAGGCTCCCGCCAAGGCCGCACAGCGCCGTCATGCTCCCGGATGTCACCAAATTCATCCCATACTGATCGTGAAAGAAAATCGGCAAGAGGCTGCATAATCCCACGAAGCCTCCAAACGTGACAGCATAGACAAAACACAGCCAATACATCGAACGATGCTGCATGAGCTCTGCGGCGACATGCCACCAGCGGGCGTTCGAGTCTCGATGGACGTCTTTATGAGAGCAGACGCCATCGTCTCGCACCACCATGAGAAACAGCACTAGGGTGAGCAGAATGGGAACCGCCATCAGCCCGAAGACCTGTTGCCAGCCGATCATGGCTCCCCATCGGGGCGCGCAGAACATTATAAACACGGTTCCGATATTGCCTGAGGCGGCGAGGCCCAGTGCCAATCCTTGATGCTCAGTGGGGTAAGCTCGGCCGGCAAGCGGCAGCGTCACCGCAAAGCTGGCGCCCCCGACACCTAATAACAGGCCCACCATAATAAGGTCCGCATACGAATGAATCGCGAGCCAGCCCCAGAGGACGGCAATCAGTTCGCAGATCAGGACCGCGATGCCGGTGCGTTTGGCGCCGAACCAGTCGCAGGACCACCCGGCAATCACGCGCAGGAATGCGCCGCCCAGCAGAGGAACCGCGACCGCGATGACTTTTTCTGTCGCCGTGAGTTGGAAGGTCTCGGCAATAAGCACACTCAATGCCCCGATCAAGAGCCACACCATGAAACTGATGGTGAGATGCAGCCACGCTCCGAGCAAGGTCGGCCAATGCCCGCTTCTCACGGCTGTTAAAAATTGTGTCATGCCCTTGTACTTTCGAGATGGAAGACGCGGTGAGTGACTCGAAGGCCGCTACTATAATCCAGACTTCTTCGAAGCAGCAACTCTGCATGGCTATTTATGCACGTCAACCACGTAAGCCTTTCACGGTCCATGAATCTCAGCGGGCTCTCTTTGTTCTCCACTCCGTTCCGTCTATAATCAGAGAATATATGGCGAGAGCATCAAAAAAACAGACATCTACCTATTCTGCTGCCGAGCCGATCCCTGACACAGAAGATTCCGACGACCTCGATCTCACCGTCGAGCCGGACGTCAATCTCGAACACGGGCTTGAGCAAGGACAGGATCATGACGCTCCATTAGTGCCCTCCTTGCCTGCTGAACTGAACGGAGCCACGCTGCCTGCAACGGTCGCTCCGGTCACAACGCTCCAACAATATTTGGCGGAGGTGCGGCGTTATCCCTATCTCTCGAAGGAAGAAGAGCTGCGTCTGTTTCATGAATATCAGACGCAGGGCAGCCGGGAAGCAGCGGTCCAATTGATTTTGGCGAATCTTCGCGTGTCGGTGGCGATTGCCTATGAATATCTGCACACCGGCGCCGATCATATGGATTTGATTCAAGAAGGCAACGTCGGCTTGATGCAGGCCATCAAAAAGTTCGATCCCACGAAGAACGTCCGGTTTCATGCCTACGCCGCCTGGTGGGCGCGCGCCTATATCTTGCGCTACCTGCTCAATAATTATCGACTGGTCAAAGTAGGCACGACCCAAGATCAACGGCGACTGTTTTACAACCTGCGCAAAGAGAAAGCGAAACTGGAGCGCGAAGGATTTGCGCCGGATACCAAACTGCTGGCGGATCGCCTCAATGTCCGTGAACGTGATGTCATCGAAATGGACCAGCGGCTCGGAAGTTGGGAGCTGTCCCTGGATCAGCCCTTGAGCGAAGACTCCGAAGGCACCCTCCTCGATGTGTTGCCTTCCGAGGAACAGGCCGTCGACGAGCAATTGGGGGACTTACAGCTCAGAGAAGTGTTTCGGGAGAAACTGGCCGCCTTTATTAAGACATTGGGCGAACGGGAAGAAGATATTTTGCGGAACCGCATTCTCTCTGAAACCCCTTTGACCTTAGAAGATCTTGGCCACAAATACGGCATTACCAAAGAACGGACCCGCCAAGTCGAAGCAAGAATTATCAATCGACTACGGGAATACTTGAAAAAAGAAGTCAAAGACTTTGACCAGTTGCGTCATTAGAAACGCTATCTTACGAGCCATCCACTTCAGCGGATAGTACTGCGCAACAAAATTACGACCCCCCCTTGACTTGATCTGGATCGGCACTATCTAATGCTCCGTCACACCCGCCTGGGAAGTTCGATGTGATCCCGGCATAAAAACGTTCCACACCCAATTAGGGTTCATCTTTTAGGGAGGGGGCTATGGCTACAGAGACGAAGGAGAAGCAGAGCATCGCAAAAGGATTTCAACCATTGGGCGATCGAGTGTTTGTAACCTATACCGAGGAAATGGAGCGGACAGCCGGCGGAATCTATGTGCCTGAGTCTGCAAAGGAAAAACCCCAGCGCGGCAGCGTCCAGGCTATCGGCAAGGACGTGAAGAATGTGAAAGTAGGCGATCAGATCTTGTTCGACAAGTACTCAGGCAGCAAGCTGAAAATCGAAGACGAAGATTGCCTCATCCTCAAGGAAGAGGATATCCTGGGCGTCTTCACTTCGTAAAATAATCGATCACGTCGTAAGGTCATCAGGTCTATAAAGTCTAAAACTTGTTCGGCCCGACTTTATGACACTCAGACTTTATGGACTTTAGAGACATTTAAAAATAACGGAGGAATCCAATGGCAAAGCAACTTCTGTACAGTGACCAGGCGCGGGCAGCGATCCTGAAAGGGGTCAACCAGCTTGCCGATGCCGTCAAGGCCACGCTCGGCCCCAAGGGCCGGAACGCGATTCTCGATAAGAAATTCGGCGCACCGACCATCACCAAGGACGGCGTGACCGTAGCGAAGGAAATCGAGCTCAAGAACCCCTATGAGAACATGGGCGCTCAACTCGTGCGTGAAGTCGCCAGCAAGACCAGCGATATCGCCGGTGATGGTACGACCACTGCGACCGTGCTTGCACAAGCCATCTATCGCGAAGGGGCCAAGAACATTACCGCCGGTGGCAACCCCATGGACATCAAGCGGGGCATCGATAAGGCGGTCGAGACCGTCGTAGCGGAACTCAAGAAAATGAGCAAGCCCTGCCAGAACAAGAAAGAAATTTCTCAGATCGGCACCATTTCCGCCAACAACGACGCCACGATCGGCGAATTGATCGCCGAAGCGATGGAGAAGGTCGGCAAGGACGGCGTGATCACGGTTGAGGAAGCCAAATCCATGACCACCTCCCTGGATGTGGTCGAGGGCATGCAATTCGACCGCGGCTACATCTCCCCGTACTTCGTCACGAACGCAGAGCGGATGGAGTCCTCGATCGAGGAGCCGTTCATCCTCATCAACGAAAAGAAAATCAGCAGCATGAAGGACCTCCTGCCCTTGCTCGAACAAGTGGCCAAGATGGGCAAGCCCCTCGTGATCATCTCCGAGGATGTAGAAGGCGAAGCGTTGGCGACCCTCGTGGTCAACAAGCTGCGCGGCACGCTCAACGTCGCCGCCGTGAAGGCTCCTGGCTTCGGCGATCGCCGGAAGGCCATGCTGGAGGACATTGCGATCCTGACCGGCGGACAGCTGTTGTCCGAAGAACTCGGCCTGAAGCTTGAG
>DATEPO010000023.1:0-7791 GCA_035273145.1 Nitrospiraceae bacterium | reverse complement strand
CATTAGGCGGATGCGCTATGGCAGAAGACGCTACGCACGGGGTCGTCAATCATAAAGGGCAGGTCTTTGCAGACCGGACCGGAACCGACGTGTATGACAACCTCTATGTGTGTGATGGTTCGGTCATCCCTCGACCGCTTGGCGTGAACCCTTTGCTCACGATCTCGGCACTCGCCGAGCGGTGTCTCTTTCTCTTAGCGAAAGATCGCGGCTGGAATCTGTCCTATCAGCTTCCGTCTGTGCCCAAGAAGAGTGCCGCCCCGGCAGGTATGGGCCTGCAATTCACCGAAACCATGCGGGGCTTTGTGTCTACGAATGTCACGAGCGACTATGAGCACGCCGCAGAGCAGGGACGGATCGAGCAGTCTCCATTCGAGTTCACGTTGACCGTGATCACCGACAATCTGGAGCGAATGTTATCCGAACCGAGCCATCAGGCGAAGATGGTCGGCACAGTCACTGCCCCGGCCTTGTCGGCGAAACCCATGACGGTCGGTCACGGCATCTTTCAATTGTTTGTCGAAGATCCCGAGCACGTCGGTACCCGCCGGATGAACTACCGGATGAATCTGATCACCCAGGAAGGCCGGCAGTATTGGTTCGAAGGATTTAAATCCGTCCACCACGATCGCGGGATCGATCTGTGGTCGGACACAACGACCTTGTACATCACAATCTATAATGGAAAAGATGCCGCTGCGCCGGCCATCGCCAAGGGCATCCTGAAGATTGCGCCGGCTGATTTTGCCAAGCAGATGACGACGCTCCAGATAACCAATGCCGCCAATACGGCAGAACGTCTGGTCGCGACGGCGCGCTTCGGCGCATTCTTCAGCGGCATCCTGTTCGAGACCTACGGCGGCGTTCTCGCGAAGCCGACTGTATTCGATCCCGAGAAATCGCCGCGCAAAAAGCGTCCGCTTCGCGTTACGGCTCCGGAACTTCATGTCTGTACGACGAGCGATGGCCTCCAGCTCCGTCTCACGCGCTATTGCGGCGGGAAGAAGGGGCCGGTGATCCTCTCCCATGGTTTAGGGGTATCCAGTAGGATCTTCTCCTTGGATACGATCGACACCAATCTTTTGGAATACCTCTTTGCTCAAGGCTATGACGTCTGGCTGTTGGATTACCGGGCCAGCATCGATCTACCCGCGTCTCATACGCAATTTACAGCGGATGACATTGCGCAAAAAGATTATCCGGCGGCAGTCGAAGCGGTCCGCCGCGTAACCGGTGCCGCAACCGTGCAGATGGTCGTGCACTGTTACGGGTCGACGACCTTTTTCATGGCGATGCTCACCGGCTTGCAAGGTGTGCGGTCTGCCGTGTCGTCTCAAATCGCCACGCATATTGTGGCGCCGGCGATCACGCGATTCAAAGTGGGACTGCATCTTCCTGACGTGCTCGAAGCCGTCGGCGTCGAGTCGCTGACCGCGTATGTCGATCGCCATGCCGACTGGAAGAACCGCCTCTTCGATCTCGCGCTGACATGCTATCCGGTCGCCCCAGAAGAGCGTTGCACGAGTCCCGTCTGTCATCGCATTACGTTTATGTACGCCCCGCTGTATGAGCACGCACAATTAAACACGCTGACACACGAGACGCTTCATGAAACATTTGGGATTGCCAATATGCGCGCGTTCGAGCATTTGGCGTTGATGCCGAAAAAAGGTCATTTGGTCACCGCGACCGGCGCAGAAGCCTATCTTCCTCATCTCGACAAACTGGCCATTCCCATTACATTTATCCACGGCGAGCGCAATGCGTGCTTCCTGCCGGCCAGCACGGCGAAGACCTATGAGCTGCTTCAACACACCAATGGCGCCGGTCTCTATCGTCGTCATGTCATTCCCGACTACGGCCATATCGACTGCATTTTCGGCAAGAATGCGGTAAAGGACGTCTATCCGCTCATCCTGCAACATTTAGACGAGACGGCTTGATGAGCCTCGTCATCGTGATTCAATTCTAGAGGAGGGGGCCATGCCGGATCAGGATCGACAGAAGATGGTCGGGTGGTATGACCCAAGTCAGCTCTTGCGGACCGCCGGCGAAGTGGTCATCTCGACGATTTTCGGCCGCAATGCCGATCAGCGGGTGATCGAGGCGATGTTTGCAGATACCTATGCGGTCGCCCTGCCTGATCCAACCGATCCTCGGCTGATCAAAGACGGCATTGAAGACTACTCCGACTTGCACGAACTGTGGATCGATTATGTTGCCGATTTGGGAGATGGCTGGAATTCGACGTACGCAGTTGCCCATAGCGTAAGCCGGCCCAAACTCTCGCTCAGCGATGCACGCGCTGTTCGCTACGATACGGAGCGGGGACGTATTCTCATTTTCGGTGGTGACGAGGTCTACCCGACGGCCAGTCAACTGGAGTACAAACGGCGGACGCTCGAGCCCTACGACTGTGCGTTTCATGCGGAGGGCAGGCCCGACTTGTATGCCATTCCCGGCAATCACGATTGGTATGACAGTTTGGTCGCCTTCAGCCGCTATTTCATCTCGAAGCAAGAGATCGATGGGTTTCGCACGCGGCAGGCCCGGAGCTACTTTGCCTTGAAGCTGCCGCATGGATGGTGGCTCTTGGGCCTCGACGTCCAATTGGGCTCTTATGTCGATGGTCCGCAGATCGAGTATTTTCAGCGGGTCGCACGGAACATCGCGGAGGGAGACAGCGTCATCATTTGTAACGCCGAACCCGTCTGGATCTATGATCATTTATACAAGCAGTATGATCCGGCCATGGATGACAGGAATCTGGACTATGTCGAACAAGTGATTTTGAAAGGCAAGACCGTGAGGGTGTTCTTGGCAGGCGATCTGCACCACTATCGCCGACATGCGGCTGATGATGGCACGCAGAAAATCACTGCCGGTGGCGGCGGGGCGTTCCTGCACCCGACACATCATGGCGGATCGTTACTGCCTAAGAAGTGGAAGATGGATGTGACAACCATCCAAGAAGAATTTGACGACAAGCCGGGGCGCCTCTTCCATCTTCAACAGAGTTGGCCGACGCCGGACGTCTCGAAGCGGCTTTGCTGGCGAAATCTATTGTTTCCAGTGTTGAATTGGAAATTCGGGATTGCCTCGGCGGCGCTATACCTGCTCACCGCCTGGTCCGTGATGGCCGATATCGGCCACCTCGGTCTCTCGAAGGTGGGCGCGGCCCTCCATGAGACGGTTGAAACGGCAATGAATCAGCCGCTGGCCGTCTTCTGGGCCGCCGTCATCTTAATCGGATTCTGGCTGTTCACAGATACCCATTCGAAATGGTATCGACGGATCGCCGGACCGATTCATGGATTCAGCCATGTGGTGGCGGTTTTTTTTCTGGGGTGGGGCGCGGCGTATGTGGCCGTGACCTTGATGGACCTAACGTTTAAATCGATTTCGCAATTGCTCGTGTCCGGAAGCATCATCTTTGGCGGCGGGTGGATCATCGGATCATCCATCTTGGGATTGTATCTCTTGATCTCGCTCAACGGATTCGGTCGCCACGGCAATGAGGCCTTTTCCTCCTTGGCGATTCAAGATTGGAAAAATTTTCTCAGACTGAAAATCGACCGCGAAGGCACGCTCACCATTTTTCCGATCGGCATCCGGCAAGTTCCACGTGAATGGAAGACACCCGGAGATACGATATCAGGGTCTCGATTCGTGCCTGCCGAACAGGAGATCAAGCTGGAACTGATTGACGGCCCGATTACTGTCACGCCCCGTCCGCCATCAGCGGCGCCGCTTCGCCAACGCTAGGGATTGCCTAACTCAAATCGGCGAAAAGCCGTAAGGCGGCTCCGTACGGTCAAATCCGTGCCGTATGCTCTCAGGGGTTAGGAGATTCGGGAAGCGATGAGTTTCCGAATGGGTTCTTCAGCGTCCAAGGACCGAAAGGCAAGGCCGCACTGCAGGGCCACCGCCCAGCGGACTTCAGCAGTGGCAATGGTAATGGGAGAGCGTCCGGCTCCCTGGTAGATCAGGAGGCGTAAGGCGTGACCGACGCTCAGCGGCGTCCGGCTGACAATCCGGCAGCCCTTGACCGAAACATCATAGAGAACCCCAGTCCCATTGCGCCGGCCTGTAAACGTGACCGGCAATTTGACAGGAAAACGGTACGCTTCTCGCTGGATCATGAGTCGCTCTAAGGTGAACGGCAGTGGTATGTATACCAGGGTACAGGGGGTTTATCCACATAAATGCGGAGTTGAGGAGGCTCGCTTAACTAATAGAGACACAAGAAGATTCCAGGAAGCTGGGTGGCGCGAGAATCCGAGGGGAGGATACTAGAACGACGCCTAGGAAGGCTCCTCTGTTCCCAGCGCGTCGTCGAGGCGTTGAGCGATGACTTTGAGTCTGGCAGAAAGGCGCTCACGGTGATTCACCAATTCGCGCAGATGAATCTCCGGCGGGGTGAAGATTGAGGGTAAGCTCCGTTGCCACATCCGGGGACGAAGAATCGAGCGGATCACAGCAGAATAGATCACATCGCAGTCGACCGGTTTTTGAAGAAGCGCATAGGCGCCATGCTTGAGCGCGTCCTGCTCTAATGCCCGTGAACCGTAGCCGGTGAGCATGATGACCGGCGTATCGGGACACGCGACGGCGCACTCCTGTAACAGGTCCATCCCATTCAGCCCCGGCATCCGAAAATCGCTGATCACTGCATCGAAATGCTTGCGGCCGAGAACGCGCAAGCCGTGCTCTGCCGTTATGGCCGTTGTCATGGTGATGTCCCGATGGCCGCGTGTCATCGCTTCAGCGAGCGTCTCCAAGAACACGGCATCGTCATCGATCACCAAAATATCATGCATGACGCCACTGTAAGCCTGATGATCAATCGTCACAAGACGGTAAATGTCTGAGCGTTGTACGCCGTTCTTCCCTACACGGGAAGGGGCGAAACCGGCGCGCGCATCCCATCTTTTCTGTCTTCACACCTCATTGTTAGCAAGACGCGGGTGCGCGCGGACTTGTCTCCAAAGCAGACTTGAGCACTGAGCTGGATCGAAGCCGTCGCGGTCCTTGGTCGTGGAGGGATTATTTTTCTGACCGTGGAGGATCAGCACGAGAGAGAGGAAAGGATACCGTGAGTGCGGTCCCTTCATTCGGTGTACTGTCGATGGCGAGCTCGCCCCCTAATGCCCTCGCACGCTCTTTCATCCCCCGCAGGCCCACATTCATGGCGGTTTCCATACGAGAGAGATCGATGCCGATCCCATTGTCGCGAACGGCAAGGACGGCGCATTCTCCAGACCGTTGCAGCATCACCTGCGCAGTTGTCGCGCGCGAGTGACGGGCAATATTGCACAACGCCTCTCGCACAATGAAGGCGACTGATTGCCCACGCTCCGCATCCACAGCAAGTGGTTCAACGCTCGCCTCGCAGTGAATCCCGGTGCGACGAGTAAACGCGTCACATTCGTTGTGTAAGATGGCTACCAGGCCGACTTCCGTGAGACGGGACCCGTAGAGTGTGAATGTCGCCGTCTGAACCATCTGCAAAGCCGAATCGATTTCTGGAATCAGGAACGCCAGCATGTTGTGAAGCCACATTTGCCGGGCAGCATCAAGAGGCTGATTGAGTGAGTCTTGCATGCGAGTGAGTTGCAGTTTGATAAGCACAAGGGTCTGACCCACGGTATCGTGGAGTTCAAGGCTTAACCGCTGTCGTTCTTCCGCGCGTATTCGCTCTCGAAGGTCATCGGAGCTCAGATGTTCGCCGTTCATGGTGAGGGCCGTAGCCTTTAACGGCAGGTACGAGACGTACACTACACCATGCTACCTAGGACTTGGACGCACGCGCCAGCGGTAATTCGCTAGAGCGATTGTCCGTCAGACTCTGACAGGCTGGCTAATGAATACAGGTCTAGTATGAAGCTGGCATGGGGACGAAGCGAAAAGAACAAGCATCACAGGATGATAAGCAACGTCGGTGCAAAGCTGTCCTAATAAATGCAAGAAGGCAGTTCTATCAGGAAAAGGAGGGATGTCCTATGAGATGACGACATCGTGGCGATGCTTGAAGTCATCCACGGTTGGGTAGCCAAGCCGGGATGGGCCCGTACTGTCAGTCGATACCCTCGAAGATCAATTTGAGCCTATCGGATTCCTGGAGTCGCTCTTTCGCTTCTTTGAGCTCCTTCATCTGCTCATGCATGCGTGCATCGAGCGTGGGACCAAGCATCTCAAGCTCTCGGCGCTTTTCTCGTAACGCGTAGTTGACGTTGCCCAATTCCCGAGTGAGATCAACCGCGCGTCGATGTAGCTGTTCCAAATCAAGCTGGAATTCTTCAATCTCTATCTGCTCTGTCATATGGCCTCCTGCGAACAGCTCGTCCGATATCCGGTTGACAAGGTGAAGAGGTCTCTCGCGATCTGCCAGTCGCCGCAGAACATCCAGCCGATGGACGCGCCCCGGCGGACCAATTCTGCACCTACAATAATGCAGATTCCGCCGACGATCGTCGAACCCTCAAGCCCTTCATCGAAGCAGAGGCAGGCGATGAAGATCGTGAACACTGGAACCAGATTATGGTACACCCCGATCGTTACCGGGCTGAGCGACTGCTGGGAGATGTACCGGAAGAGAAAGAGGGCTGCCGTCGCGATCCCGACATAGATGACCAGGGCGATGATGACAGGAGAGATCGGATCGAATGCAGGCGCTCCCCATCCCATCAAACCGAACAGGACCATGACCAACGACAACATCAGCGAACTGCCGCCGAACATCACCGTATTGGCGGGAAGCGGGCGCACGCGCTTTGCGATACCGGAACCCAAGACGATATAGGCGGCCATCATGAGCGTGAAGAGCAGCACCAGCCCATCCCCGAGGCTGGAGCCGGCCCCCAATTCGTGACCGTCTCCCCAGATCGCAATGACGCAGCCGACAAACGACACGACAATTCCGACAATCTTGAATGAGTGCACCTCTTCCGTTCGTAACAGAAAGCTCAAGATCGCCGTGAAGGCAGGCATCAAACTATAGATCAGAATGTAATGCGTCACGCTCGTATGCAACAAACCCCACGCCGCCACCGCGTACGAGGCCACGCCAAGCAGGCCCAACAAGATCAACGGCGCCGTATTCGTGTCAACCATGTCGCTCGCTCTGCCGCGGTCCCACAGGATCGTGCTGAAGAAGAGAACGAAAAATCCGACCGTCACGCGAAAAGCCGCCAGCGCGACTGGATCCATGCTGCTGTGCTCAAACACATACTTGATCGCCGGCGTAATGGAGCTGAGCAAGACCACTGCCGCGAGCAGACAGAGAAGCGGACTGAACGAGATCGCGCGAGACGGTGCAACGCCATCTGCTCGCTGTGTCAAAATGGAAGGATTGTTGAACGATGACTCCATGCTAATGAGACACGCATTCTTCGTACCATTTGGCGTGAAAGCGATCGTTTTGAAATTACTAGAAAGGAGGAAATGAAAGAGAGACAAGCGGTATCTCAGGAGATACGACTCGTATCGTCAAAGATACTGATACTGCGGAGGGCCGTATCAAGGCGGCAGGACAAATCGCATCTGTCTGACATTAGAAGCGCAGAGACAAGGAAGGACAGGGCAACGTGGAGCCCGATGAATGAAAGCTTCCGAGGCTGGCCCGAATGAGACGGACATTCGGTCATGCCGCGATCTTTTTCAAATCCTGGGCCAGGTCGTGAAGAGTCGACCTTGCGACACCGGATCGCGCGCGCGAAGAATGCCGAGCCGCTGCTCGCACACGACACATCGTATTTGGCCGCTTCCGCAAGAATCTTCAGCTTCGTGGTC
>DATEPO010000022.1:0-2516 GCA_035273145.1 Nitrospiraceae bacterium | reverse complement strand
AGCGTGAAAGGTGTCGGCAACCCAACGACCGGCGTCATGTGTCAAAAGGGAGCGTTAGAGCAAGAAGGAAGGAGGACCGCGCGTAGTGAAAGAGGAGACGTGCAGTTGAATCGGTTGTGAGGTGATGAAGCTGTCGACAGGATGAACGGCTTCCCATTCAATCTGGAAGTTGAACGAGACCGTTTCCTGCGCTTGTCCGGCTGCACACATCCACGTGCAGAGGGCCGTGGAATGGGTCGCGGCTTTGTGATGCGCATGGTGCGCAGCATGCGCCACCGTCTGGGGATACATCACCCCGCTCAAGATGAGCAGGCAGACGGCTAATCCAACGGCAACGAGACGAGTTCCTGAGCGTAGCATAAGCGGAATAGTAGTCGTACTGATTCTTGCAAGTCAAGGTCAACGTCGCGCCATCGCAAGACACCAAACTGTTCAAGGAAAAGAGCCCGTCATAGATTTGGTCTTGACGCGATAATGTCGAATCAATAACATCAACATCGCGTGCGTATTCGCACTGATAAAGGACGAAGAACGCCATCGCCCCATGCCCACGTTAGCCATTTATTAGTGGAGGAAGGTCATGAGAGCCATGTTGCGCGCGTTGATTTTGAGCTCGATGGTCTTTGTCGCTTGGACCAGCCAGGCGGCGGCTGAGGGATTGCCGGATGTCCTCGGTATCCAGCTCGGCATGCCGGCGCGGGAAGCGCACGCGAAGCTTCAGGCCCAATTACCAAAATATAACATTCAGGTGCAATCGACCCCGCTGCCGACGATCGACAAGCCGGTAATTGTATCGTTTTCGTCAGCTCCGGCAGGGACCATTATGATGGGGATGGAAGCCGATCAAGTGACGGTCGACGTGACATTACCACCGAATAAGCAGGCGGTCTGGCGGGTCAATCGGGTGCATTATTTCCCGGGCAATGGCATTCCGAAGACGACGCTGCTGGCCTCGTTACGCGAGAAGTATGGGAAAGAGACACGGGCTACGGCCATCATTGGAGACAAAACGACCGCAGATGACAGCCAAATCGGCGCCCTCTTGTGGTTGATGGACGAACAAGGCTCTCCGGCCCCGCCGCCTCCGCTCCACGGCGTAGTCGATCCAATCGCCTCATGCCCGAGGCGCCTCCCGGCTCCTCAGGTCGTCGAGACTCCTCTTCCGAATTACGGGAATAAAGACCTCGAGTGGTGCCTGTCTTCCTATACAGCTATCAATGTCGAATTTCAGCAAAATCCCGCTATGCCGGAATTATGTACCCAGATGTACGTGATGATTGTGAATCTTCCCTTTGCTGCACGCGCGGGAGAAGCCACGAAGAAGTGGAAGCAAGAAGTCGCCGAAGGAAAATACAAGCAGGAAATTGAAAAGGCGAAGCAGCAGGAGAGACCCAAGCTGTGACACCTTGCTATGCCCCGTTAGCAGCTGTCTCGAACTGTTGTCGACACGTTTTGGCCAGACGCTACTCACACTCCACTGAACGGGGGATATCATCAAGAGCCTCAGCGCTCCTAGAATCGCACTCGATTGCACCCTAAAGGGAGAGAAGGTCGACTTCATGATTCACGACGACGGATCGCTCACGGGGCCAAGCTTTATTGGGGGGATGAAAAAATCAAAATAACCGGCGATTCAAATACAGCGCATCATTCATCGTCCTCTGCAAGTAAGGACGATGATGATGGATAGGCCGATATTCCCAGCCCCGTGTGAATGGCTCGACGAGTCTCATCTAAGGCCGTTGCGGTCCTTCAATAGGAGGCCAGCGTGATCAGCGAAAGCATGCCTTTCATTGTCGCGCTCTGACTAGCCATAACCATCGGATCACCCGGCTGCGACAAATTCGACTCCGCCGACTAAGGCAGCGCCGCCGGCAGGCCTCAGGTATGGAACGGGAGGCGCAGGACGCCGCCCTCGAGGAAGTGATGAAGCACTGGATGAAAAGCCCGGAAGGCTGGATTACGGCAAGAAACACTGGGAGTTCGTTTGCGCCGATTCAGTTTCTCAGCAACTTCGAGAGCTCCCGGTGGAAAGCGTTCGTTCCTATGATCTGAGCGATTCAATCGGCTGAACGGGTTTGAATAGGCCGGAGAAGTGTCATTTAAGTAAGAACCATGTCGTGAGGCGGGGAACCTGGAATACTGTTGGATGGCCTCATTGGCGGGAACATCAATCGGCAACGCGGCCGATGGAGTCAGTGGGCCGAGTTTCAGCCTGAGGCCGTCCAAGTTCAAAATGTGAAGGGCGAGTGGCAAATTCATTAAGACACGTGGAAAACTTCCCGGGCCAGAAGACTTTGAAGGTGGATGTGAAGTAGATCGCTCACCGGTGAGGGGTTCATCGTCGATGAAAAGGCTAAATAACAGGAACCGCTGGCAATGCGACTCTACTCAGAATGTTATGTCGCGACTTTGCGTCCCCGATGTTGCCGAAGTCGGTGAGATCGAGGACAAACGGCCCGACGCTACAGTGGCTAGAAAAAGTGAGACCGACAATCTGATTTTGTAAGAAAGCC
>DATEPO010000021.1:0-6276 GCA_035273145.1 Nitrospiraceae bacterium | reverse complement strand
GACGCGGTGGAAACAAAGTCCATTGTAAAACCCCATCTTGATGAGGTTGATGAAGTTCTCGACGTGCCGGGGGGCAGCATCCGGATAAAATTTGACGAGCATGTCGCCAAACTTCGTTGAAATGACGGCACGGGGATTCTTCTTTTCAAATTGCAGCCTCATGGAAAATGAATCTAGCAGCACAGAGCTGATTTTCGCAAGATCGTACAAGCATAACCATCTGTCCGGCAGCTATTTCAGGCAATGCTTATTGCATACTTTTGGGGATAAACTGAGTTTCAAATTGGCAGGGAATCCGGCAAAGGCATCCCGAGCTATGTTCGACGTTCATGAAGTCCACCGTCCGGTTTAATCTTGCTCCACAGCAATCCCCCGGCAAGCGCGACGCAGGCGGCAAATCCCAGCGCCACGGGCCAGCCGGCTTGCTCTGCCAACCAGGGTGTGAGGGTCGGTGAGAGAACGCCACCGAGATTGGCGCCGGTATTCATGAGCCCGGACAGTGTGCCTGCGTGGCGCTTGGAGATATCGACGGTGGATGACCAGTAGGCGCCGACCGGGAAGTACAGCCATCCTGCGCCGAGTGAGAGTAGCGCGATGGCGGCATAGGGCGATTCCGTAAAGGCGCCCAACACGATGGAGACGGCCGCCAGAACCATTCCGGCTCCTCCGACGAGAGCTCGCCCTCGATTTATGCCCCAGCGCGTGACCAACCGATCCGTCACCCAGCCTCCCAGCGGACAGAACACCGCCATGGCTACAAACGGTCCTGAGGCGAACAGCGCCCCACGCAGCACACCGAATCCGCGCGCGTTCACGAGGTACAAGTAAAACCAGGACATGTACACATAGGCGACATAGCCGAGACAGCTATAGCTCAACACCAGCCACCAGACCGTCGGCGTTCTGATCATGCTGTTCCATGTGGGAGTCGGTCCCGCGTCCGATTCTTTTTCAGTCGACTGCCCCTCAATTAAGGCGAGCTCTGCCGCATTGACATGCGGATGTTCACCGGGTCGGTCGGTCGCGTAGAGAAACCACGCGAGGGCCACGAGCAGGCCCAGTATTGCGGCCGCATAGAACGCGGTCTGCCAGCCGAAGTTCACCATGATCCATGCCGTCACCGGTGGCGTCATGGCGGAGCCGACGCCGATGCCGCCGATGGCGATTCCGATACCGAGCCCGCGTTCATGCGGAGCCAGCCAATTGGCGACCGTACGATTGAAGTTCGGCAGCGCCGCGGCTTCTCCGATCCCGACCAGGAAACGTACGAGAATGAGCGATCCAAGCGCGCCGATCGCGGCGGCGAGAGGAAGGATTGCGGCCACCGCGGTCAGCGCCGTAAAGACCGACCACCAGATAATTGCCAATGTCAGCACCCGTCTCGCGCCCCAGCGATCGCCCAACCATCCACCGGGGATTTGACAGAGCGCATAGCCGAACACGAAGGCGGAAAACACCTTGCCCATTTGCAGATCTGTTAACCCAAGCGCCGGCATCATCTGGCGAGCGGTGACGGAAATGTTGACCCGATCGATATAGGTGACGACGCTGATGGCGAACAACAGCGCAGCCATCCGCCATCGCGCGCGGGTCGGGGCGGTGCCGATCATCGGTTGGTACAAGTCATGGTTGAGAGCGGTCTGAAATAGAGGGCCGGCGAGGCACTCTACTGAGCATGGACAGAAGAATCAAGCGCGTGACTCAAGAGAGATCACTAGACAGTTTGACGGCGATCATCAGAACCGGTTATAGAAGACCGCGCTATGTTGAGTGAAGTGCAAAGACGACGGCGTCGGCGGCGTTTCCGCCGGCTCCTCTTGATGATCACGCTGGGACTGTTGGCTCTGGTCGGCGTGCTGTTGTTTCGGACGCTGACCATGACGTCTCGGCAGATCGCTGTCGCACCTGGGCCGGCCATTCAGATCGATGCCGCTGCCGCAGCCGCTCGCCTAGCTCAGGCATTGCCGTTTCGGACCATTTCCTACCAAGATCCGTCACAGTTCAGCCGCGACGCTTTTCTGGGTCTGCATCAGTATCTTGTGAAGACATTTCCCGAGACGCACCGCACGCTTCAGCGAGAGCTGGTCAACGACTACAGTGTGCTCTATACATGGGTCGGCACAGAGCCGACACTTCCCCCCATGCTCTTATTGGGTCACTTGGATGTCGTGCCCATAGAGTCGGGGACAGAGAAGGAATGGACGTACCCCCCGTTCTCCGGCACGTTGGCTGACGGGTACATCTGGGGACGCGGTGCGATGGACGACAAAGTTGGGGTGCTCGGGGCGTTGGAAGCGGTGGAGCACTTGCTGCGTCAGCGGTATACGCCTCGGCGCACCGTCTTGCTGGCGTTCGGCCATGATGAAGAAGTCGGCGGGCAGGCCGGCGCCAAATCCATCGTCGCGCGGTTGGCGCAAACCGGGATGCGTCCCGTCCTTATCCTCGATGAGGGAATGGCGATCTTGAAGGGCATTGTGCCTGGAATCGACCGATCCATTGCTTCTATCGGACTCGCCGAGAAGGGATATCTGAGCGTGGAATTACTCGTGGACGGCGCGGGCGGACACGCGTCGATGCCGCCCGCTCATACGAACGTCGGCATCCTGGCGTCCGCCATCCACGCACTCGAATCCCACCCCATGCCCGCGCATACGGACACGGACGGCCCGGCGGGAGCGCTGTTTCAGTTTCTCGGTCCCGAGATGTCGATGGCACCCCGCATGGCGCTGGCAAATCTCTGGCTCTTTGATCCCGTCTTGAAGCTCGTGCTGGATCGAAGCGCGCCTACCAGAGCCTTGATCCGGACGACCTTTGCGGCCACTATGCTCGAAGGAAGCAACAAAGAAAATGTGCTGCCCGTGAGGGCACGGGCCGTCGTGAACGTTCGCGTGCATCCGTCCGATAGCATCGAGCAGGTCATGGAACATATGACCCAGGCGATCGGCGATCCGCGCGTCACTGTCCGCCGCCTCGCTGGAGTCATGAGTGAACCATCCGCCGTCTCCCCGAGGTCATCAATATTCACCACGCTGCAGCGCACGGTCGGTCAGCAATTTCCTGATGCGATTGTCGCGCCCGGACTGGTCTTGGGAGCCACCGATTCTCGGCATTACCAAACACTGAGCGAGCAGGTCTATCGCTTCCTTCCCCTGCAAGTCGATGCATCAGATATCGCCAGGATTCACGGTGTGAATGAACGACTGGCGGTGGACCACTATGCCGATGCGATTGCCTTTTATATACGCCTCATCCAAAACTTCAACGACTAATCTTTCGTTCTCGCCCAACTCCTCAGCGTACGGATTCTGACGTGAATTGAAGATTCGATGAGGGGCTGATGTCCGCCTTCAACATCGTCGCCATATGTTGCAGAGCGGCGGCGTTTGCCGGAGCATCGGTGGAGAGTACACAATCGGCCGGCACGATCAGCTTGAACTCTCGCATGTAGGCATCGGCCGCCGTGTACAGGATGCAGCTATTGCCCGCCACCCCGGTGATGATCAAGCGTCTGGTTTTGAGATAGGTCAGCAGAAGGTCAAGCGGCGTCGCGTAGAAACCGGAGTGCTTCGGCTTCAAGACGAAATAATCGTCCTCTTCCGGGTGGAGCAGCTTCGCAACCTCTTTTCCTCGGCAACGGTCTTCTAAGCAGCGTGCGACCAGTTTTCTAAAATCCGATTGCCAGCGGCCGAAATTGTCATTCACATAGATGACGGGAAACCCGACGATCTTCATATGACGCTTCAATTCGGCGATGCGTTCGGCCATGTGAAGGATGGCTGGAAACATGGCGTCCGCGTCGTGAAAAGAAAACTCATTGATCATGTCGATCATCAGCAGGCAGGTATGTGCGGTGTCCGGCACATTACCGTGAAGATCGTCGGGTGTGTCAGGAGACATCGGGGCGCTCGCTGGTCTGGTCACCTTCCTGCAGCTTGCGGCGAACGAGTGTGAGGTCCTCCACGAATTGCCGATACTCCGCCTCTTGCTGTTCCCGCTCGCGATGGCGAAAAATCGAAGAAGGGTGAATCGTGACGACGGTTGCCGGAGCCCACGGCGTGTTGATGAACCTTCCACGGGTCTCATTGATGCGAACGACTTTGCCGAGGACGGACTGCGCGGCCGTGGCGCCGAGGCACACGAGAATGCGTGGGCGTATCGCATTCAATTCGGAGGCGAGCCACGGCCGGCATGCGCCGACTTCGCCGGCTGACGGGCGCTTATGCTTGCGGCGTTTGCCTTGCGGTTCCCATTTGAAATGCTTGACGGCATTCGTAATGTAGACCTCATTGCGCGCAATGCCGGCTTCCACCAAGGCTTTATCGAGCAATCGGCCGGCGGGTCCGACGAATGGATGGCCCTGCAGATCTTCTTGATCGCCGGGCTGCTCGCCGACGAGGACCACCTTGGCGTGAGCGGCGCCTTCGCCAAACACCGTCTGTGTGGCGCGCTGATACAGGTCACAACCGGTACAGCTCTCGGCGGCCTCCCGTAAGTTCGGCAGTGTGGGTTTCGGAGGAATGAAATCGGCGGCGGAGCGCGCCGGTGATCGTTTCGCCATGGCTCAACATACCACGCGAGCCTCATTCCCTCCGCCCCATGGATGATGCCGTGTCGTATCCTTCTTTAGTCCCACACCGTGTAGGTCTGTGACCGTCAGGGTCACGATGCCGAAACTGTCTTCGACGACTCCACGCAAGATATAGGGCCGGTCCGGGCTCAGAAGATGACAGCAGCGTCGGTAGACCTCCGGAAAAATGGTCGCATCATAGAGCGCGGTCTCATCCTCAAACGTGGCAAATTCCATCGGCAGGCCGTCTTTGGTTTCGGCAAACTTTTCCGTGATCAGCCAGCCGATCATGGTGACGTGGCGACCGATATACGCGGCCATGTCCGATCCGGAGATGTGTCTCAGTGTTTTGAGCTGGGTTTGATACAGGCGAAGCGGATGGCAGCTCACGACGAATCCAAACGCTTCGGCTTCATGGGCAGTCTTCTGTGATCCGGAGTAGTCCTCGGGAATCGGGAGGCCGGTGATCGCCTTTCGGTCTGCATAGAGTCGCCAGAGGAGCGCCGGGCGGGTCAGTTCACCGGCAATCGCATCGCAGCAGCCGGCCTTGATGAGCGCGCGGGCGTGAGCCCGCTCGGGCTGCACGCGCGCGAGAAAATCGTGAAAGGATCGGAACGGCCCGCCTGTTTCCCGTTCCTTCACGATGCGTGTGCCCAGTGTTTCGGGAAGTGTTTTAATTTGCATGAATCCCATTCGAAGCGTTCGCCCGGACCCGGTGTAGGCCCATCCGGTGGCATTTACATCGGGTGGCAGGATTTGCAAACCCATACGGCGCGCCTCGGAGAGATACGCAAAGGTGGAATAGAAGCCGCCTTGGTTGCTGATCACCGCAGCCATGAACTCGGCAGGGTAGTGCGCGCGGAGATAGGCACATTTAAAGGACACCTGCGCATAGCTGGCCGAATGCGGTTTGCAGAAGCTGTAGCCGGCGAAGCTCATAATCATCTGCCAAATCAGGTCGATCGTGGCCGGCGGCACGCCGTTTTTGATGGCGCCGGCGCAAAATTGCGCGTAGTAATCTCGGAGCTGCTTCTCCTTATGCTTCTTGCTGATGACCTTTCGGAGTTGGTCGGCGTCGTCCACTGAAAAGTCGGCGAGGGCCATCGCCACTTTTGTCACATCTTCCTGATACACCATGATGCCGTGGGTGTCCTTCAAGATCGATTCCAAAAGGGGATGCCAGGGCGGATCAGGCGCACCTTGTGCGCGTCGGATGAATTCTTCGATAAAGGGATTGGCGGCCGGCCGAACGAGCGAGGAAACCATCACGAGATATTCGAAGACATCCACATGGGGAAGACGATGCGCGGGCATGCCGCCCCACAGTTTTCTCAGCAAGAGCCGCGTTGCGGGAGATTCGATGTAAAAGCATCCGATCGTATCTCCGCGCTTGATAAGCGCCTGCGTGGCACGATCCGTGATCGGATCCCATGTGGCATAGTCGATCTTCCGACCGGTATTTCGTTCAATGGCGATCAGCGCGTCGCGAATGCCGGCAAGAGACCGATTGCCGAGCAAATCGATCTTCACGAGCCCGGCCTCCTCGGTTTGATCCTTTTCCCACTGGATGACCGGCACCTTCTTTGCGGCGATCTCGATCGGTACGTAGCGCCTGATTTCATCAGGCACGATGACGATCCCTCCGCAATGGACCGACAGATGGCGAAAGTGATTGTGGACCAGGATGGCTCCTTGAAGAATATCCGGCC
>DATEPO010000020.1:0-11763 GCA_035273145.1 Nitrospiraceae bacterium | reverse complement strand
CCGGCATGGCGCGTCTCGTGTTGGCACGCAAAGATGGCAGGCCTGTGGCGGGAGGCATGACGGTGCGGTATGGAACCACGGCGACGCTGCTCTATTTAAGCAACGATTATTCGATGCAGCGAGCGGGATGGGCGGTGCAATGGGAGATGCTGCGTTGGGCGATGGCTCAAGGATGCACACTCTATGATTTCGGCGGGACGGGAACCGGCTATCCGCCTCAAGAGACCGACAAGGGTTACGGAGTCTACCAATTCAAGCACAGTTTCGGCGCGCAGATCGTCAGGTGGTACGGCTGCGCCGATTATGTCTTTCGTCCGATCTCGTATCGAGCCTTTCGGTTCATCGAACAGCGGCTTCCCTATGGAGAACGGCTCTTCATCGAGTGGCCGAAACAGATTCTGCATCGATGGCGGTCCCGTACTGCACAGGCTCGTCCGTCATCGGCTGCGCAAGAGCACAAGGCCTCGGAAGAATGATCAAGCTGTTGTTTGCCACCGGCACATTCTTTCGTCTGGGAGGGTCAACCATGATGCCCCGCATAAGGAACGCAGTCACGGCCGTCGTTTCCATGTGGCTTCTCTATGCGGTCCTCCCGTCTTACGCCGATGCCGATACGATTCCTGTGACGATCATGGCAGGTTCCGTTTCTGCCAGCGAACAGACGGATTTCAGACCTCTCTACACACAACCCATAACGGGGAACGGGTTCTCGTGGTGTTGTCCACTAGCCTTCCTAGAAACTCCTGTGTCATTCGCGCCCGGGGCGTCCACGACCCTCGGCGGAAATTTCCAGCCCATCGTGTCAGATTCCGTCACGTTGAACGGAACCGTCTATCAGCCTCTGTTAGGTCAAAGCGTCAGCTTCACCACTCCGTCCGTGCAACTACCGCCGCTACCGTGCGGACCGACACCGTTTGATTGTCCGGGACCACCGACGACTAGCCTTTCGGCCCCATTCACGATGGCTGGCGATCTCTTACTCAGCAACGCAGCCACTCATCAGCAAGTTGAAATCGCCCTCGTCGGTCAAGGAACTGTGACCGCACGCTTCACGGAACTTCCCCCCGGCCCCTGGAACCTAGAGTCTTTCAGTATTACATTCGGCCCGACCGGCGCGGCCGTTCCTGAGCCGGCATCCTGGGCTGTTAGCAGGCACTGGCGTTCTCGGATTGGAAATCTTGCGCAGACGGACTAAGAAGCTCTGAACTACGGTCTCATCCGCTTCTAGGCGAACCTGGCAAGATCGGCTCTGTGCGGTTCATCCTCGTCCCACAGACCCCGAGACTTTGCCAGGTTCCTGCCGCAATCCCCTATGACTGGCGTAATGATTTCTGGGACGCGGTTCGGTGTGACTTGGGACAGAAGCTGAAGGAGATTCGGCAGCTTACCGGTGCAGGAGTAGAGGAGCCATAAGCTGCTGGAAGGATTGGTGGCGGTGCCCCGGATTGAACGGGGGACCCGCGGCTTATGAGTCCGCTGCTCTACCAACTGAGCTACACCGCCACGAGGCTTCATTGTTGGGATGACTCTTATACCATTCTGAAAAGCATGCCGTAAAGATCGTCGATTGCAGTCGTCGTGAAGTTTCTCCTCTGTCTATATCTCCCCGAAGCTCTACCTGCCTCTGCAACGTTTTCCGGCCAAAGTATGATCCGACGATGCGTCGCCGAGTTTGATCAGTCGTTGAAACTATAAATTAGTTGGTGTCGAATTCTGGATAAAGCAGAAAAAACGGATGGGACTATCCAATTTGGATCAAGCGGTCCTGAATGGCAGCCTTTAAAAGCTGGGCCGTATTGCTGACCCGAACTTTCTTCATCATGGTGGCGCGGTGGGCTTCGACGGTTTTGACGCTGATTTTAAGACGAGTCG
The DNA here is from genome assembly GCA_035273145.1 of Nitrospiraceae bacterium. GTDB lineage: Bacteria > Nitrospirota > Nitrospiria > Nitrospirales > Nitrospiraceae > JAICXS01. The sequence goes on along the minus strand of DATEPO010000020.1, from coordinate 9,891 downwards.
CAATTTCGCGATTCTTCAGCCCCGACCAAATGAGCCCGAGGATCTGCTGCTCGCGTGGGGTCAAATCTTCAGGCCGGCGGCGTGAGTCGCCTCGCGCACTGGATGGCTCTTGGCGTCGCATGGGTTACTTGTATAATGGTGTTGCTTCTCACGACTATCAGAGAAAGGAGTATTGTTGCGTGAGAAACATTAGTAATAGTCACCGGAGGGATACTTACGGGAGTACCCACCCTCGCGTATGCTTTAGAGGCAGGTATAAAGGCAGTCGGGAGGAATGCGAGTGTCCGTCCGCTGCTTATGATCTGACGGCGAGATGCTGAAGGGCTTGAGAATGGTTAAGTCTATCGGGATCTGTGCCGATAAAGCTCGTGTCTGCATTTCCTCCGATTGTCTCGGCGTAGTCCCATCATGGTGAAATTAGACAACCTCATTGCATAGGTCCCGCGTGAAAACAATTGTACTCGTTGACGATGACCCGAAGATGAACGAACGCTTGTGCCGCCTGCTGAAACCGCTGGAATCGGAATGGAAGATGGTCAGCGTCGGAAGCGGGCAGGAGGCGCTGACAACCTTGGCCGCGCAGCGGTGTGACGTGATCATGACGGATATGCGCATGCCGGGGAAGGACGGCGTCCAGCTTCTAGAGGAAGTGAGAACGGGATACCCTCATGTCGTGCGGGTCCTGCTCACCGAGCCATCGGATCAGGAGGCGGTGCTGCGTTCGGCCGGTTCGGCTCACCAATGTCTACCGAAATCAAGTGCGCTCAAGATGTTTCAATCGACGATCACGCGGGCCTGTGCGATTCAGGACCTGTTGAGCAAGGCCGTCCTGCTCAAACTGGTTTCCGGCATGCACACGTTGCCGAGCCTGCCGACCCTGTACCGGGAAGTGATGCAAGAATTGCAATCGCCGGACGCGTCTATCGACAAGATTGGACAGATTATTTCCAAGGATCCCGGCATGCTGACCAAGATGCTTCAAGTCGTCAATTCACCCTTTTACGGTCTGCCGCGGCGCATCTCGAGTGCGACCCAAGCGGTGGCGTTGTTGGGCCTCGAGACGATTAAGTCTCTGGTGCTCTCGATGAAAGTCTTTTCCCAATTTGAATCTTCCGCGCAAACGTTTTTTTCCCTCGACATCCTCTGGAATCATGGAATGATCACAGGCCGCTATGCGCGTATGATAGCAAAAGAGCAAGGAGCCGACGCCCGGAACATGGAAGAAGATGCGTTTACCGCCGGCCTTCTGCACGACGTCGGCTTGCTCGTTTTGGCCACGAATGCTCCGGACCAATACACTGAGACGTTGGCCTTGATGAATCAAGGGATAGCCGAATGGGAAGCGGAACGCCAGGTGCTGGGCGCTACTCATGCCGAAGTCGGAGGGTATTTGCTCGGAACGTGGGGACTCAGCGATACGATTGTGGAGGCCGTGGCGTTCCATCACGATCCTGGACGCTCGACCGGTCACACGTTCAGTCCATTAGCCGCCGTCCATATCGCCAATGTTCTCGAAGAGCAAGCGGCAGGTATGGATGGGCCATCGACCATGACGGATATGGATTATCTCCGTGCTTGCGGACTCGATCCCGACATGTCGAAGTGGGAGACGCTCTGCCGCGGAGAGCCGAAGCGAGACGGCGGACGGTGAAGGGCCGACTCCAACATATTGTGCTGGGCATCGCCTGTCTCATGCTGTCTACTCCGGCGTGCGGGCTCCAGACGCACTCGGCTCCTTCATCGCCGATTCTGTTGTCCGCCCCTACGCATTCCCGCATTCAATTTCCTACCCCCACCGTTCTCTCCATCTTCTCGTTCGAGGATCGAACGGGAAAGCCCGAACTTGCGTGGCTGCGCACCGGCATGGTGGATATGCTGATCGCTGAATTGACGAATAATCCCTCGCTCATCATCGTCCAGCGAGAACGGGTCGACGAGATCATTCGCGAGCAAGCTTTTCAATTGTCCGGCCGCGTAACCGATGAGTCTACGGTCAAAATCGGCCGCCTGATCGGCGCAAACGTATTGGTAGCCGGGCGCATGATCGTGGCGGATGGTTCACTACGGCTTGACGCGCAATTGATCGGGGTCGAACAAGGCACGGTCTTGGGAGCCGTCTCAGCAGACGGGCGCCTCGATGATGTGGCGACCGTGGCGCGACTTCTTGTGGCGAGGCTGCAGGCGTTGTTTTCAGCGTCTGCCGCGGATTCTGCGAATATGCCGCGGTCCGGCGCCCAGATGCTTCAAACGGCACAAGCCGACCACAATGGCGAGCAGTTATCGAGGGAGGGCAGGCTATTCGAGGCGCTTGAAGAATACGAACGGGCGCTGACATTGACCCCGGACAATACGATCGTGCAGAGCCATGTTGCGCGAACGCTGGAACGCCTCCCGCCTGGGTTATGGCTGAACTCAGGGAGGACCCAAGCGAATCGGCCTGTGCTGAATCGGATACTGGAACGATTAGCGATGGCCCTTGAGATGGACGTTGGCCGGCCTTCTACCGAGGCGATAGGGGCGGGCCGAAGCGGTTTGCATATTCCCGTGCACATTCGATTGTCGGCGCCGGTCATTGATCAAGCCCTTGAGGCCTTCAAAGAGGTAGGCGGTGTCGTTCTCCAGCCTTCGGATTCTGATGGTCCGACGGCCGTACAATTTCCACGGCATCCCGAGTTGATCGAGGCGTTGGCTCGTGAGAAAGTCTTCACTCGGCGTCTGTACCTGCGCTTGCTGTCTGAGGAAGGCCGGACCATTGCCGTCTATTCAGACTTTCGCGAATGGGCGCTCTCCAACTGGATTGCCCTCGATGGTTCGACAATCCGGATCAAGCGCGCGTATATTCTACCGTCGGAAGCCAGGTTTGGGGAGTTGACGTCGGCGCAGATCGCTGCCATTGCCTCCGTGAGAGTCACACTCGACCGTGTCCCCCAGGAACGAGCGACGGTTCGGCTTGACGTTCAAGCAGCGATCGATCTGCCGAGTGAGAGAGAGTTGCGAACGCCGTTATCCGAGAGCCGGTCAGAGCGCCACCAACGCGAGACAGAGCAGGATAAGGCGATGGCGGATCGCGTGTCACCGCTGCGGGGTTTGATGGAGGCGGCATGGTCCCCTCCGGTAACGGCTCGACCCTGGAGCGTCGGCTATATGCCGAGCAATGAACGATCGGCTGTGGTCATCTTGAGCCTTGATCCCGTGAAACAGCAAATCCGAGAGGAGCCTCGGCTCCTGAGGCCATCAGGAGATCCGGAGTTCGATCGGGCGGCGCTGGCGGCCGCTGGCAGGGGATTGCAACAGTGGATGTCGGCGAGGGGATTCGAATCGCTCGTGCGGACTTTTACCATACCGGCTGAAGAAGTCGGACGTGCTGATAATAGGCTGCCGCCATTCAAGGTCCGCGCCCAATTTCAATTACACCAAGAGGTGCCCGCCCTCAATCTTATCGCACCGCGTGCCTTGGATCTGCCCGTCACGCCGCTCCATCCGCCTCCCGCTCTTAATCAGTAACCGATCAGTAACCGATCGACGCAGCGTTGATTCGGCGCTGCACGAGGGCCTACTTATCGGCTCTCATCGCACGTCGAAAGACGTAATCATGGCTCATCGGCGCATGTGATTGTCTTTGGGATCGGTCGCGCTGTGGGAGGAACCGTCTCTTTTACTCTTGACCCGGGTCGCTCTGCTCCGGTGTATCGTGATCACCGTGTATCGCCTGGTGCAATCGCTCCGCTAGATACGCAGATCGCCGACGAACCTGTTCTACGGCTTTTGGATACCATTCGCTATCCTGACCCAGAACCTGCTCCGGCCGGCGACGAAGGTGCGCCCGCAATACTGCCCGATTCACGACTGAACAAAACGTGTCGGCGTCTACGGGTTTGTGAAGAAAAGCATAGGCGCCACGCCGAGCCGCTTCTTCCTCTAGTTTCACATCGCCATACCCGGTAATCAAAATGACCGGCGTGTCCGGCCGTATTGCGTGACACTCATACAGCAAGGCAATGCCGTCGAGACGGGGAAGCTGAATGTCGCTCACCACCACATCGTAGTCATGCGTCCGTATCGCAAACAAGGCCTGTTCGGCGTTCGGCACCGTATCCACCACGAATGTGGGGCATTGGCGCAAGAGTAGTTCCCGGCCTGTATAGAGAAACGTTTCATTGTCATCGACGAGAAGGACGTGAGCCATGCCTATGTGTAACACAGGTTACATATGATCAAAGTCGGTCTAAAGGAAGGTGAGACATCACATAGGCTTACAATACGGGGTTGAGCTCTTACAACGCGCTGTCTGTTAAAGAGGGCTGTGTGGGCACAAATGAATTGATCGGGCGCCCGTCTATATCGTGTTCCTTGTGGAAGTCGGGAGAGGCCAGTGGCAAACCGTATAGTGGCATGTTTTGATGAGTGCAGAGGATGGGAACGGATCAAGAGTCTGCGAATGCCTTGGCTGACGATGGTGATGATGGTTACGCAGACCGGACTGGGAATACACACAAGGGGGTCTCTCCTATGAGATCGTTGAGCGCAGGAATAAAGCTGGCAGGCATGGTATGCCTTATTGTTAGTCTGACCGTGGCCTCGCCGGATTCGCTCCGAGCTGATGCGTCAGGGGTGTCGGCTGAAGAAGGGACTGGAATTAAGGTAGCGGGTTGGGCTGCCACGGTTCCTTATTGCCTTGCGAAAAGCACCTTTGCGGCGCTCGGCGGTATCGTGGGCGGCTTCGCATACGTACTGTCCGGAGGCAACGCTGAGACGGCGAAGGCGGTCTGGACTACCAGTATCCTCGGTACCTATATCATTCGCCCAGAACATTTGCGAGGCGAGGAGCCCATTCACTTTCTCGGACGACAAGACGATGATGAGGAGCCGTCCAGTCCCGCGGTTAAATCTTCTCCTGCGAAGTAAGGTGCGGTTGCGATACTAACGGACCTTCGGCGTCCAAAGCCGCCCGTCTCTCGAGCTGCTTTAAATCCTCTTGATTTGATGCACGTGCCGATTAGACATCAGTCCTCATTGTGATACCTTCAGATCTTGCCAGCTGACAATACGTTTCTCCTCGTCTCAGTCTACTCTTGAGAACTTTCTTGGTGGGGTTGCATGCTCAAACGTGATCGTCATACACCGTCTAAAGGTACTAAGGGTACTAGATGGGTATGGCTAAGCCTGTTCTCCGACGTGAACTGCCTCATCTCTTTCGCTTTGCGTACCATTGCCACGCCACTAAGACGGACAAACCAGATGCCAGTAACAGGAACGCGGACGGCTCTGGGACTGTCGTGGGTTGAAAAGTGGCCATTGGAAAAGAGGAACCTCCCACCGGAATCTCCGCAATCGTGCTGTGAGCATCGATGCTCAGGCTTCCTTCTTCGTTGTACGTGACGGAATTGGTATGGATAAAGAAAAAGAGGGAACTCTTGCCGGGTGCAAGAGTGTTTGGCGTTCCATCCGTCTGAGTGAAATCAAACTCCACGGCGTTCCCATCGGCACTTCGGCCAGCCGTCTGGGGATCAATCTCTCCCAGGCCATCGGTCCGATAATCTACATCGGTGGAAAAGCCGGCAAATCCCGTACGACTGACACGAATGATCGTACCGGTTGAGTCCGCATCGCTGAAAATGCGATAGGAAAAGTCGAGCGTCCCGGACACGCTTTCGCGGACGACTCGATCTTGAATGGTACCTTGAATGATGCCGCCGCCAAAGGCGGTGAGATTCACGGAAAATGCTCGAGTGACATCCTCCACGGCGGTACCAGCGAGTTCAGGTCGCGCCGTGGCGGATGTGCCCGTGATCGGGACGGACGTGCCGGGTAATAGGGACACGGCATCGACGTGGGAGGCAGGCGCAAGCGAGGCAGTGATCAACACTATCGAACACGCCGTGCGCCTCCATGAAGAGCGAGGGATAGATGCCATCTTGACTTCCTTTCTTTGCCGACCATTGAAATTGCTATGCGGGGATGACAGTGCCATCGCCGGGTAAACCATAGCGCAGTCCCCATTTCGACCGTTAGAGCACAATGCCCCTACAGGACATCATCACGTACGACTGAGTCATGCAGGCAGACTCAAAGCAGGCCGATGTCGAGGCGTTCCTACAATCTGTGACAGAAAGACAGGTCCACCGCAGATTTAAAAGTGAACGAGAGGCTGAAAACCGGCTAGTGCGTCTTAGCGTCGGCTTACATGAGCAAGGGAAGGATTAGCTCGGCAGGCGAAGGAACTTAACGTGCATCCGCACGACCTTGTCCGGAAGGATGCGGAACGGCTCTTTGATGGTGTGGAGCAAGACAAGGCGAACAGACTGGTCGTCCTATCGTCCGCCGGGGAAGTGAATCATGGCGAGTGGAGTTTGGAGAGGGAATGGACTGGTAAAATACCAACCAAACTCAACCTTAACAATAATGACGATGTTGACCATGCAACAGTGTCCTGTCGGCTGTCATCTTTGCTTTCCTTCGGTTTCTTATTTTCATGGGCGGGCCGAAGCCGACCATCCGTGGCTCCTCGTTCGGGCCTGAACGAAAAATCCGGTCACGATGCGACCTCGTCATTTCCATTATTGTGCGAGAAAGCGGACTCTAAAACGGATTGACAGATTGACTCGGTATCATGATCCGATTTATGGCAAACCGCATGACATCATAACGTTTGGCCCGCTGATACGATCTCGCTATGTGAACATGGTTGATCGTGTCTATGAATGGGATATGTTGTTTCGTCATGGACACTCATCGAATGGGCTCTTGCTGATGAGGAGTGACGTGAAGGACCTCGAGCATTCTTATGTGCCACCACTGTCTTCATCGGCCACCGGATCGTCGCCTGGATGTCGCGGATCCTTCCTTGTGTCGGGACGATCGCCACAACGCAGCCTCCAGTCAGTCTCCTTGTCAGGCCCGACCATTTCCTAATTGCCCGTGCCTATAACGTTAGCGACTCGTCGGCTCCGATCCCTTTCCGCACGTCAGCTTAAAAGAATCGATGGCATTCGCCATGTCAAATTTCCCGAGGTCTTTGACACGTTGATTGGGCACAAAGGCCATTTCATTTCCTTTGAAATCCCTTCGGTCATAGGCTTTCATATACGCATTCGGGCCCATAATAATGCTTTCAATATCATTGCCCCAATCCTTTCCTTCGAGATTATCCAGCGTTGCAGATTGAGCCGGCCCTTGTAGGCGAAGAAAGGGATCATCGCGATCGAAGTCATCGTCTTCGTAGAGCTCAACCCAACAGTCCTTATCGACGATTTGGGCTTCCAAGGCCGCATAACCGAGCGATGGGGACAGGCATAACGCCACTGATACTATGGCACCGAGTATCCGCATAGTTTGCTCCCTTCGTTGAATAACGTCTATCGAAGTGTAGAGCGAAGTCGTGCGCGCTGCCTATCAGATGGTGACGGGGAAAGGCGTCTCTGAAGATGGAAACTGCCTATCAGTGGCGAGGCTCACGTGCAAGTCATAACTCTTTCTATTGAGGATCGGCCAATGAAGGGAGTCAGGAGTTCAGGCGCCGATTGGCGGACTAGCTAGGGAGGTGATGGATCTCCGTGGCGTCGAGGCAAACGAGGAGTGGAAGCTGGACGTTATTGTGAAACACATGCACCTGCGCCGTAACTTGGATACGGTCTCCGTCTCGGAGGGGCTGCAACAATCGTCCCGCACGGCGGACGGTCACTTCTATAGACCCAGAATCATCGACCAAGGTAAAGGCCGTCGCTCCGCAGGCCCCGCCTAGTTGCTGCGGACGGCGTCGTGTCAGATGCACGATGCCTTGAAGTGTGACTAATTCCAAATTAGACGATTCCACCGAGGCTCGAAGCGTGCTGATCGATACTTGTCCCCGTGCCTCAGCCGTAGCCATCATAAGCAAGGCGAAACTAAGTACGGCTGCCCGAAGACGAGTCACCTTACTTTGAAGTCCCATGGGATGTCCTCCCACGGAAAGTATAGCAAACTTTCGACACGTGGCTCTGAATGCCAGTTCCCTTGATCATACGCAGCAAGCTTCCCGGCTCGGGAACAGTTGCCAAAAAAAGCGGTGATCGTGTCACAAATCCATAGGAGCAGTCCCCGCTCGCTGCACAGATACGGTCAGGGTTAATGGTAAAAAGGGATCGTGGATTCGATGCGCTAAGCTCACGTTCATAACACACGTTAGAATGAGTCCAACGAACTGCCTGCAAAGACCCGAGGCGGTGATGTTGCAGCTAAACCCTTGACAGAAAACTGGTACTTCCCGTCTGGATCGCCGAACTATTCGGCACAACGGTGCCTGTCCCGAATCCCTGCATGGTGAAGAAATGAAAGGGAGGCGTAGCGGGAAAAGAGAGTTCTGGACATCATATTTAGGGATAGCTGCCCGGTGATACTCGGCGGGGCATTGGACTCCTGGATGTGGCCCGAGACTTCTGACCCTGTAATCGTGAGAGCTGATCTTCGCCTCATCATTGGGCTCCTACTCGGTGAATCGAGCCCGATGCGAGTGAACCACCGCCGCCACGACAACTGCCAGATGCATGCAGGAAATTGGCTGTCACGATCTTCGGCTCTCCCCACCTCATCAGCTACCTCTGATCATGGGACCTGAGACGCTTTAGGGTTTCACGCTAACTCTTTATCGGCTTTTCGCACAGGAATCACGTGCGGACCCGCACAAGAACGCAGACTCTCTTCCCTGATTCCTTCCTTGTCAGTGGCTTACTACGCCGAGAGTTGGCAACTGTTTTGCTGAGTGATGACTGTACCGGGTCAGACCCGCAGAACAGGCACCATCTATGCCTTGGTACTGTACTCTCATGGCGACCCTGCAGATCATTCTCTACCGAAAGAATGGAACTCGGAGGTGCAGGCGTGACGGAAAAGATTGTGTACCATGACGGGCGGGATTGGGCGATTGAGAAGCACGAAGACGGCTATTGGTGCCTGCCGCTCGATACTGATGAATGGCAGAAAGGATTGCCGCCGGGCATGACGGTTGACGACCTCGACATGCTCTTTGCGGTAGAGCTTGAATCAGCATATACACACCGGACATTGTCGCGTTGAGTCCCGCATTCCTCCCAATCTCACAACGAGCGACACCATCAGGATGGCGGAGGGCGTCTTGCCGTGCCGCAAGGCGAAGCGTCTCCGTCCTCCTGTGGAGACGCCCCTTCCCTCCTTTCCGGCTCCTCTGTTAGACGCACCGCTTTAAATATTCTAAGAGTATCCGTTCGCCTCGTTCTTCTGTGGAGAGGACGATTTCCTTCTGACTCGCTGTAGCCAGCGGGTCTCGGGCATTGGCGAAGCTTGAGAGAGACTTGTTGGAGAAGACGGTCACCCTCGATGTACGCGGTCTCTTCGCCAAGATTCATCATGACCTAAATATTTTGCCGCGCCAACTGCCGGCCTACCAAGTCGAGTGATGAGGTCAATACCTCTTTTCAAGGCGAGTGGGTCAGAGCGGTACTACAGGAAAATGAGAGAGAGCCTGAACTGAACGACTCAATGAAGCATGGCTCTCTCAGGTTTGGCCCCTCCCATCTCGCCTATCCGCAGAACTCCCAACATCGCCTGTAAATAGTTGTGAATACAAAAATTCTGACGGAGCCGGTGTACACATTTTTCTTAGATTGAGATACAATCGCGCGCGTCTCAATCATTGAGTCTGCGACATTCTGGTGGGCTTCTCTTTGAGGTAGAGCAGGCGAACCGACTGTCCGTCGAGGAGACTGAATGAGAAACGTGCAGTCGCCCGTGGATGGCGCGTAGCTGTCGTAGGTGTGTATGAAGAGTCCGGCCATAGGATGATTTGCGAGGTTCTCGGCGGCATAGCAACCTTATGCAAATTCAAGTTCCGTCCATCTTCTAACTCATGATGCTCACCCGTCCAGACATCGACGGTCA
>DATEPO010000019.1:0-14588 GCA_035273145.1 Nitrospiraceae bacterium | reverse complement strand
ATCGCGAACTGGACCAGATGGCGATCCGCGATCCGCTCACAGGCCTCTATAACCGGCGCTTCTTCGATGAAGCGCTCACCCGAGAATGGCAGCAATTCCAGCGCAGCGGCGAAGCCTTTACCGTCATCATTATGGATGTCGATGCGTTTAAAGCAATCAATGATGATTACGGACATGAAGCGGGAGACCGTGCCTTGCAACAAGTGAGCGTCACCTTGAAAACAAATTTACGCGAGAGCGATTTGACTGCCAGGGTCGGTGGCGATGAATTTGCCGCGCTGCTGCCTCGCACCGATACGGAACAGAGCCGACAAGTGGTCGAGAAACTCAGTGATGTCCTACAATCCCTGCGCCTGATGACCGCCGAAGGGGAGATCCCCATGTCTCTGAGCGTGGGGACGGCGACCGTTCCTGGCTTTCCGCCCGTCACGTCGGCGGCTGAATTGTTGCGGGTAGCCGATAAGCGGATGTACGAGACGAAACGCGTGACGTCAGCCCGGCGTGCCGACACCGGCTGAGTCGGGTGCAAGCGTTCGTTCTTCTTTGAAGATTTGCACACTTTTGATCGACTTGTGATCGGCTTCATGCACGACTAAGCGGCAGTGGCCGATCTTCAGCTCCTCGCCGACGGAAGGGATACGGCCGAGATGCTCTTGAATGAGCCCGCTGACCGTGGAGGCCTCCTCGCCGAGATCCACCTTTAAAAATTCGTTGATCCGCCGCACATCGGTTCGGCCGTGCACGAGGATCTGATTTTTTCCAATTCGTTTGATCAGCTCCTCAGAAATATCGGTCTCGTCCATAATTTCGCCGACGACCTCTTCCAGCAAGTCTTCCAAAGTCACTAATCCGACGACCCCCCCGAATTCGTTGACGACGATCGCCATATGCCGTTTGTCGGTTTGGAATTGCTTCATAAGATCGTCGGCCGTCTTCCCGGGCGGGACGAACAGCGCCGCCGTGGCAATATCCTTCAATTGCGAATCATAGCGGCCTTGGGCCAATCCCATCAGCGCCTTGTCGCGATAGAGAATGCCGGTAATATTGTCCAGGGTGGAATCGTACACCGGAATGCGGGAATACTTGGATTTAAAGATCGCTTCCTGAGCGTCCTTCAACCGCAGGCTTCCTTCCAGGGCGAACATATAGATCCGAGGTGTCATCGCATCCTCGGCCGTAATATCCTTCAACTGAAACACGTTTTTGATCATTTTGACTTCTTCAGTCTCGATCATGCCCGCTCGCCCGCCTTCGTCGAGCATGATCTTGACCTCTTCTTCAGAGACATGCGGAACCGTCACGCCCTTTCCACCGGTGAGCGCGTTAATGATCGGCTCCAACACAAACAAAATCGGTTTCATGACAAGTTGGACCCAATAGACGGGATAGGCCATGGTCAACACCACCGTTAAGGCGTGTTTTGCGGCCAGCGTCTTAGGCACGATGTCGCCGAAAATCAGCAACACGAACGTCAACACGCCGACGACAATGGCCATCGCTTCCGATCCGAAGAGCCGGAGCGCGAGAATCGTCGCATAGGAGGCCGCCCCCGTATCCACCAGCCGATCGCCGATCATGATGATCGACAGCAGGCGTTGAGGGTTGGCCCGAAGTTGCAGGACGAGGGCCGCCCGTTTGCCGCCATCTTCGGCCAACGCGCGCAATCGCGTTTCCTTCACAGAAAAAAAGCCGATCTCTACCGCTGAAATAACCGCAGAGAGGGCGACCAGGCTCAGGAGAATGAGGGCATCCATTTATATGTTATGTGAATAAGACGTGAATCGAAGAATGAGAGACTGCCCCGCACACGAGAGGCAGAGAAGCGGCCGGTTGGAAAAAGCAGGATCGGAACTATCACACCAAGAACATCTATGCCCACCGTCGTCCATGAATTATTCCTACCATACCCGCTTTGGTTTAGGCAAGCCGACAGAATAAAACACACTATTTTTCAATAAGTTGGACTCTCCATTCTCTGATTATGCCTTCTCTCGAACCACTACAGATTCGACCTGAAATTGACGATCGATCCGTTTCGCCATGGCTGCCGCTTCCTGCACAGAAGCGAATCGCCCGACTTGGACGCGATAGCGCGTCCCGCTCGGCAGTTCAGTGGCGATGATCCGGACTTCACGATAGGATTTGTTCAGCGCCGTCATGAACGTCTGAGCCAGTTCGCGCTCGGCAAATGACGCCACCTGAATCCAAAGCGCACCCGCGTCATTGGACGCGCCATGGTACGCAATGACGTGCAATTCCACCGGATGCGTCCCCTGCCCAATCATGCCGAGCTGCGAGGCCGCGCCTTGCGAAAGATCGAGCACCCGCCCGCGCAAAAACGGTCCACGATCGTTGATTCGCACGATGATCCGGCGGTCATTGATAAGCGATCGGACGTGCACGATTGAACCGAACGGCAACGTTCGATGCGCTGCGGTCAATTGACGCATGTCGAATCGCTCGCCGCTCGCCGTCCATCGAACCCCGGACCGTACCACGAGGCCATGCCCCGTTCCTGATAGCCCACCGGATAGCCAGGAAAATCGGCGCCTCTGTGAGGAGCCCCTGCACACCCGGCAAGTTGTCCGATGAAAAGAAGAAGACCGACAAGATACATTGGCTGGGTGGCTGCACGCCGAACACCAGCAGCCAACGGAGGCGTCATGCGGTAAGACAGATGATTCACCAGGCGAGGAAATGCCGCGAGGAGGTACTGTCGATCATTCAAAAGACGTCGAGCGATTCTTCCTGCAGAATGTCCATCGCCTTCTTCGTATTGGACACCGTGAGGATGACGACGGCCTTGCCGCCTTGCCGTGAGGGGGTGTAGTAGCCGCTGGTAATATTGATCTTCGCTTCCTTCAGATGTTGAGCCACTTCGCTGAGCGCGCCGGGCTTGTTGTCCAAACTCAAGACAAGGGCGGGTTCTTCACGAAAAGGAATCTTCTCCGCCTTTAACGCAACGCGAGCCCGTTCCAAATCTGCGACGACGAAACGGAGCGTCCCCTTCCTGATTTTCGCCACGCCCATGCCTTCGGCCGCGGAGAAAGCTTTGATATTCACCCCGGCGGCTCCGAGCACCGTCGCAACGTGCGCCAGGACGCCGGGCTTGCTCTGTTCCGTAATCACCAGTTGAGTCGTCGTTGGCATAAGCGGATCTCCTTGTGATATAGACACCTGCCCGTGGCGGCTCCTTCCTATCATAACGATCGCAGCGAGTACAGAGGGCGTATGTATATTTCGGGCACCTGCAACAGCCCGGCCACAGGGACATGGATGAGCACATCATGACGCGACCCCGTCGGGGGCGGCATCTGGGACGATGGCTGCTCATCCTCGTCATCGGCACCTTGTGTACCTACGGGCTCTATCTCTATACAACGCTCAGCCTCCCTCGCGGCGAAGACCGACAGTCATTACGGATCTTCAGCACGCCGTTTCCACTCGATCCAACGGCGCCGCTTGAGAAAGCTCGACTGCAGGAACGCCTCATGCATCTCGGGTATCGGCCGGTCTCTCGAAAAATACAGACGCCCGGCGAATACCGATTCCTACCGACTTCGGTCGATCTCTATCTTCGTGACTTTCTCTATCCGGACGGACTCATCCGTGCGCGGCCCATCCGCCTTCTCCTAGACGACACTCACATTACGCGCGCCCTGAGTCTTCCTGATGAACACGATGCCGGCCCCGTCGCACTGGAGCCTCAGTTGATCGGGGGACTGCTGGAAACGTCCCGGCAAGTCCGCGACTGGATTCCCTTCACGGCCATCCCTCCGCAGGTCATCGATGCGGTCCTGTCCATCGAAGATCATCGCTTCTATGAGCACATCGGAGTCGATCCGCGCGGAATTCTTCGAGCCGCATTTTGGAATCTTAAGGGCGGGACCGTCGTGCAGGGCGGCAGCACCATCACGCAACAGCTCGCGAAAAATCTCTACTACACGCAGCAACGCACCTATGTGCGGAAGCTGAAGGAAGCCTTTGCCGCGCTCATCCTTGAGATGAAGTACTCGAAACAAGACATTCTCGAAAGCTATCTCAATGAAATTTATCTCGGCCAGTCAGGATCGGTCGCCGTCTACGGCATTGGACAGGCGGCGCAGTATTATTTCGGCAAATCGCTGTCGCAGCTCAGCGTTCCGGAAGCCGCCTTGTTGGCCGGCATGGTCAAGGGACCCAACACGTATGCGCCGGTGCGGGATCCGAAGCGCGCCAAGCATCGGCGAGACCTGGTCCTCCTGCGGATGAAGCAAGAAGGCCGGCTCACCGATAAGCAGTATCGTGCCGCCGTCAACTCACCGATCAGGGTCACGACCCTTCAGCACGGCGTGACGGATGCCCCCTACTTCTTGGATTACATTCTGTCACAGATCGACGAGTCGTCGGACAGCCAACAGACCGGCCTCCGACTCTTTACCACGCTCGATCTGGAAATGCAGCGGATGGCAGAAGAGGCGGTCAGCGCAGGACTCTCTCGCCTGGAAGCCAAGCATCGCTTTTTGAAGAAAACGGCCGATCGTTTGCAAGGCGCTCTGGTTGCGATCGATCCACGAACCGGCGCCATCCTGGCCATGGTCGGCGGCCGGGACTATCGAACCAGTCAATTCAACCATGCGGTCCAGGCCAAACGGCAAGCCGGCTCCTTGTTCAAACCGTTCGTGTACCTCACTGCGTTTGAGCGGAGTCGCACGGCCACAGAGGGATCCATCACTCCGGCCAGCCTGGTGGACGATAGCCCGATCAGCTTCCCGGACCGCGCGTCGTCGTGGGCGCCGCAGAATTACGATCGTCAATTTCATGGGCCGGTGTCCGTACGAACCGCCTTGGAACAATCTCTCAATGTCCCGGCAGTGCGTATCGCGCAATCGGTCGGCATCCCCGCTCTCATACGGACATTGCGGGCCGTCGGCATTCAAGGTCCCTTGGATGAGCACCTGTCGCTGGCCCTCGGAAGCTCGGAGGTGTCCTTGCTTGAAATGACAAGTGCCTTCGGCGCGCTGGCTCAAGCCGGTCGATATGTTCAGCCGTTCGGCATCGCGAGTCTTGTCGAACAGATCAATGAGCAAGCCGGCCTGCCGATTCGACACCAGCGTACCGAGACTGAGCAAGTATTTTCAGCCCAATCGGTGTATCTCGTGACCTCGATGCTTCAAGGAGTGGTGCTGCGCGGCACCGCCCTGACTTCCCAACGCATGGGACTCACCGCCAAGATCGCCGGAAAGACCGGAACAACCGACGATCACCGCGACGCATGGTTTATCGGCTACACGCCGGATCTCGTGATTGGTGTGTGGGTAGGCTTTGACGGAGGGACTACGTTACGGTTGACCGGCGCGCAAGCTGCGCTTCCCATCTGGGTGGATTTCTTTCGAAAGGCGGTTCCGGCTCTTTCAGTTGACTTCCCCGTCCCGCCGGGAATTGTGACCCGTATGATCGATCCCCGCACGGCGCAATTAGCGACGACCTCCTGCCCCGAGTCGCTGGAAGAGTCTTTTATGGAAGGAACGGAGCCGACGCTCTTCTGCGAAGCTCACAATCCCGGTATGCTGGAACGGCTCAAGAATCTCTTCGGCCTTTAGGCTTCGATCTAGTCGTGGCCCTGGACGGCAGCTGGGTATGGGACAAGGCGCGCCACCTGAACAACAGTTGAACCAGCCTATACGATGTTCAAACATTCAGCCTTTTAAAATCAGGCCCGCAGGTGCACATGGAATTGACGGGATGATGCTGACCGAGCGAATAAGCTCTCATTTCATCACGTTTCGTTATCGTCTAACCCTGCATCCCACCTCGTTCCATTGACTCATCTCCCTACTGTCTTTATGCTGCGCGCTATGGGTCCATCCTTGGTAAGGAAAGGTGACTACATGGAGTACTTCGCCCGTCTTCTTTCTCCTGCGCACGGACAGCCATGGGCTCGCCTCATGATCATCGTGCTGCTTTCATTCGCATCAGCGTGCTCCCCTCTTCCAGGTCATTGGCGTCCCGGATGGAACGAGCACAAGTCGGAAGGAACGCCGATTGCCGAGACGGCGGCTTCATGGATGATGACTGACTTGGAAACACAGGATGGCCGCTTTATTGGCCTCGCAATTTCCGGCGGGGGCAGCCGCGCCGCAAATTTTGGCGGAGCCGTGATGCTGGAACTCCAACAGCGCGGACTCTTGAATCAAGTCGATGTGATTTCGGGGGTGTCCGGCGGAACCCTACCCGCCGTGTATTATGGGCTCGGCGACAAAGCGGGGCCGTTCGAAGCCGAAGCGGTGCGGAAGACGCTCGGTTATGACTTTCAACGCAATTGGCTGTGGCGCTGGCTGCTGCCGCATAATATATTCCGCTTTTGGTTCACGGATTTTACGCGGTCCGACATCATGGTCCAAGTGTTCAACGCGCACTTGACTCACAAAGCGACCTTTGCCGATCTGCGGCCGCATCCCAAAATCCTCCTCAACTCGACGATCCACAACGATCACACGCGCTTTACGTTCACGGACGATCGATTCGCCTCGTTGCATTCCAACCTGGCGATGCACTATGTAGCTAATGCAGTGAATGCTTCCTCGGCGTTTCCAGGCGCGTTCGAGGATGTCACGCTGGAGAATTACAGTCCTCAAGATCCGGCGGCCTTGAAGGCGCTCGGGGTGGAACCGGTGAAATACCTCCATCTGTACGATGGCGGCCCCATCGACAATCTGGGCATACAAGCGATCGTCGAATATCTGAATCGCAATGTGACCGGAACGCGCGGGGCCAAGGCCTTTCCGCACGGTTGTCTCATTTTCGTGGTGGACGCCACCCCGGCCAGCGAACATCCTGAGTTGAATGACATGCAGTCGAGCCGGCAGGTCGTCGATTATTTCATCGACACCAACGTGCTGGATGCGATGGATGCAATGCTGATCGAATCGCGCCGGTCCAACTTGGTGCAGTTAGGAATTCCTCCCGAAAAGCAGGATCGGGAAGTTCACGGCCACTTTGCCATTAACGACCAAACCGGATGCGGTTGCGAGATACGACACATCGCCCTTCGGCATCTTATCTATATGTCTGAATCTGCGGAAGCGCCGGGCTTGGCCTACCGCGCCACAAGGATCAATACCAAGTTCTGGTTGTCCAAAGAGGAACAAGACGATTTGTTCATGGCCGCGAAGCTGCTTGTGAAAGAATTGGATGAGGATCACCTTTTGCCGGGATCTGATTCGAAGCCGACGTGCGATCGTCGGGGACAAGGGAATGAATAGGGCACGGGATTGCGTGGCCTCGCTGGAAAGCCGAATCAATCCAGCCGTCCGGGATGCGACTACTGTATGACAGCCGATCCACGACAAGCCGACGCCACGCATCAACAGGACTTCACGGTGGAGTGGATCGAATGAATTCTCCGATGGCGGTTTCTTCTCGGTCACTTCGCTTGCAACGCCACTCGTCGTTTCGTTAAGGTACGGCGCGATGCGACCACGATCCGTCTTTCAATCGGCATTAGCCGTCCTCACCGGCGTCCTTTATCCATTTTGCTTTCCAAATTTCGATCTGGGCTGGCTGGCCTGGGTGCTTCTTGTCCCGCTGCACGTCGCGATCGGTGAGATGGCCCCACGACGTGCCTTCTGGCTTGGATGGACAGCAGGCTGGATCGGGTTCATGGGCACGATGGGCTGGGTCGTCACGGCCATGCACATGTACGGGAAAATGCCGTTGCTCTGGAGCTATCTCGCCCTGGCGCTGCTGTCTGCCTATCTGGGCTTGCACGTCGCGGTCTATACGGTGACGGTCACGTGGCTGCGAAGAAGCCTGCCGCCGTCCGCCCTTCTCGCGGCGCCGTTTGTATGGGTGACGCTCGAACTTATCCGCACGTCCCTGTTCTCGGGACTCCCATGGGCGCTGTTGGGCTATTCTCAATCGCAATGGCTGAGCGCGATCCAGATCGCCGATCTGACCGGTGTGTACGGCGTCTCATTCGTGATCGTGCTGGTCAATGTCGCTCTGGCCGAGAGCATTCTCTGGATGATTCGAAAGTATCGTACGCTGCCGCTTCGCCAACCTGTCTCGACATTTCCCTGGGCTACGCCGGCCGCCGCACTTGTGGTCTTCACCGGAACCCTTCTGTACGGCCTGGCTGTCTTGGGCGCAACCGCCCCCCCCTCCACGAGCCTCACGATCGGCCTCGTTCAGGCAAACATCGACCAGGCGCATAAATGGGATGCCGCCTATCGTCAAGAGACGCTCGATCGCTATGCGCGGCTCACTGGAGAAGCCACCGACAAGACCGATCTGGTCATTTGGCCGGAAGCCGCCACCCCGTTTCTGTTCGAACAGGAACTCGTGTACCGCGGAATCGTGGAATCGATGGTGCGCCACTACGGCGTTCCCTTGGTCTTCGGCAGCCCGGCATTACGTTATTATGCGAATGGAAAACCGTACTTGATGAACAGTGCCTATCTCTTTTCCCCGGAGGGCCGGATCCTCGGCCGGTACGACAAGCGCCACCTCGTGCCCTTCGGTGAATACATTCCTCTGAAGTCCTTCCTGTTTTTTTTGGACAAACTGGTCGAAGGGATTGGAGATTTCGAAGCCGGCACCGTGCCGACGGTGCTCGCGCTCCCCGCCAAACCGGACGGTCACGCGGAGCCTCCATCCCGCACGCCGGCCAAATTCGGCGTGGTCATTTGCTTCGAGGCCATCTTCCCCGATCTTGTCCGTGAATTTGTGCGGGATGGCGCGGATTTTATGGTCACGATTACGAATGACGCCTGGTTCGGCGATTCGGCGGCTCCCTATCAGCACTTCGGCATGGTGGTCCTCCGCGCGGTGGAAAATCATGTCGCGTTTGCACGTGCCGCGAACACCGGCATTTCCGGATTTATCGATCCCTACGGCCGCGTGCTCAACGCCTCACCGATTTTTACCGAACAGGCGATGATCGGACGTATTCCCGTCCGCAATACGCCGACATTTTACAGCCGCCATGGTGATGTCTTTGCGTATGGCTGTGTTATAATCACCGGACTTTTTCTCCTGGCCGCTTCATGGCGTACCGGCGGCAATGTACAACAGCCGCTCGTCGTCGGAGCGACGACGTAGCCGGGTCGGCGAAGTTCGCTGGGGTACTGTTTTATTGATATCGCAACGAAAAGGATCTTGCATGCTTGATGAAGTCCGCACTCGGGTTACAGCGATTGGTCAACAGATTAGCGAGTTACGGGGGCATCTTTGACCTCCCCAAGCTGCATTCCGATCTGGAGCATCTCGACCAGGAAACGTCTCATCCCGATTTCTGGAAAGACACACAAGCCGCTGCCCGAGTAAGCCGAAAAAAAGCCGCTATCGAACGCGATATTAAGCGCGTGGAGGACTTGGAGCGGCAGCACGGAGATCTGCGTGCGCTCGTCGAGCTGGCTGATGAAGGCACGGATCATTCGTTAGAGCAAGAGCTGGCTACCGAACTGCAGAAGCTCGAATCCGCCGTCAATCAATGGCGCGTCGAGCTGTTACTGTCCGGCGAGCACGACAGCAGCAATGCGATTCTCGCCGTTCATCCGGGCGCCGGCGGGACCGAATCGCAGGATTGGGCACAGATGCTGTTGCGTATGTATGTACGCTGGGCGGAACGAAAGAAATACAAAATCGAAACATTGGACCTTCAGCCGGGCGATGAGGCCGGCATCAAGAGCGTGACACTGGCCGTCAATGGGCCGTATGCGTACGGATATTTGAAAGCGGAGGCCGGCGTGCACCGGCTGGTGCGCATCTCGCCGTTCGACGCGAATAAGCGCCGCCATACGTCCTTTGCGTCGGTCTTCGTCTATCCGGAACTGGAAGAAGATACGGATCTCGTCGTCGAAGACAAAGACCTGCGCATCGATACATTCCGCGCCGGCGGCGCCGGCGGTCAGAACGTCAACAAGGTGGAGACGGCCATTCGGATCACCCACCTCCCCACCGGCATTGTGGTGCAATGTCAGAATGAGCGCTCACAGCTTCAGAATCGGCTGGGCGCGATGAAGATCCTGAAATCCCGGTTGTACGAAGTCGAGCAGCAGAAGAAGGAAGCGGAATTTAATTCCATCGTCGGCGAAAAGAAGGATAACGCGTGGGGCAGCCAGATACGCTCCTACGTGTTCCAACCCTACCAAATGGTCAAAGACCATCGGACGAATGAAGAAGTCGGCCAAGTCGATAAGGTCATGGACGGCGATCTGGATAACTTCATCGAGGCGTATCTGAAACAACAGCAACTTGGCAGGGAAGCCGTCAGTCGTCAGCCATCAGCTTCGGATCGGCGGACTCAGAGCTGATGGCTGAATGCCGATAGCTGAAGGCTCAAAGATATGGATGAACTGAACGATCAACGGCAGCAGCGTATCAAAAAACTCGACACGTTGCGTGCGCTCGATGTGCAACCCCATGGATCACGGTTTGAGGTCAAAGATCGCGCAGGCCAGCTCGTTCGCCTGCACGGGGAGAAGACAAAAGACACGCTGGAGCAGGACAAAGTTCCGTGCACGCTTGCCGGTCGTATCGTCGGCTTGCGACGCTTCGGCAAAGCGGCGTTCGCCGTCGTGCAAGACGGCGCCGATCGGATTCAAGTCTATTTAAAAAGAGATCTTCTGGGTGAGCCGTCCTATAAGGTGTGTGAAGAGCTCGATCTCGGCGACTGGATCGGCGTTCAGGGATTTCTCTTTCGGACAAAGACCAATGAGTTGACGGTGGAAGTTCACCAGCTCACATTTCTGTCCAAAGCGCTGCGGCCCCTGCCTGAAAAATGGCACGGCCTCACCGATGTCGAGACCCGCTATCGCCAACGGTACGTCGATTTAATTGCTAATCCTGAAGTGCATCACATTTTCGTAATGCGGAGCCGTATCATCGCCGCCATCCGCGCGTTCCTGATCGACAAGGGGTTCCTCGAAGTCGAAACGCCGATGATGCATCCCATCCCCGGCGGCGCGACCGCTCGTCCCTTCGTCACCCATCACAACGCGCTCGCAACGGACTTGTATTTGCGAGTCGCGCCGGAGCTGTATTTGAAACGTCTGATCGTCGGCGGATTCCCACGCGTCTTTGAGATCAACCGAAATTTCCGCAATGAGGGCATCTCGACGATTCATAACCCTGAATTCACGATGTTGGAATTCTACCAAGCTTATGCGGATTACAACGATCTCATCGCCTTGACCGAAGACATGTTGAGCCGGCTCGCGCAAGAGATTCTCGGCACGACGATGTTCGACTATCAGGGGCAGGAGATTCGCTTCGAACGGCCCTGGCGCCGATGGTCCTATATGCAAGCGGTCCTGGAGGTCAACAAGCTGGACCCGGTCGTCCTGAACGATCGTGATGCCGCACTGAATGCCGCACGCCGACTCAAAGTCGATGTAGATGGGAAGGCAAGCCACGTAGCGATTGTGACGGCCATTTTCGAAGAAACGGTCGAGCCGCAATTGATTCAACCGACGTTCATCACGGACTTTCCCACGGAAATCTCACCGCTGGCCAAGCGCAAAGCGTCCGATCCGACACTGACGGATCGCTTCGAGCTCTACATCGCCGGTCGTGAGATCGCCAACGCCTTCTCTGAGTTGAATGATCCGCTGGATCAACGCCAACGGTTCGAAGCGCAGGTCGCCCAACGCGAGGCGGGCGATGAAGAAGCGCACTATCTGGACGAAGATTTTCTTCGTGCGCTCGAATACGGTATGCCGCCGACAGCCGGCGAGGGCATCGGCATCGACCGCCTCGTCATGCTCTTTACCAACCAAGCCTCTATCCGTGACGTCATTTTATTCCCTCAGCTGCGGCCGGAGAAGTAGTTGGCCGCTCCCTACGAAATATACATTGGGCTGCGATACCTGCGCGCGAAACGCCGTCAGCGCACCATATCGTTAAATACATTCGTCTCGGTCGCCGGCATTACGCTCGGCGTCGCCGCGCTCATCGGCACACTGGGCATTATGACCGGCTTCAAAGAAGATCTGCAGGCCAAGATTTTAGGCACCACGTCCCACATCGTCGTACAGGACCGAACGAAAGACGGCATGGCGAACTATGAGAGCCTTGTGGGACAAGTGGAAACGGTGCCTCACGTCATAGCGGCGACTCCATTCGTGCTTCGCCAAGTCTTGCTGACCTCGCAGTCCGGAGTCCAAGGCATCGTGCTGCGCGGCATCGACCCGGCAAAAGAAGTGCGCGTGACCGAACTCGGCAAGAATATTAAGGCGGGAAACTTGAGCGATCTGACGAAGTCCACGCCGGTCTCCGCAGCCGACACAGCGATCGCCGATACGAAGACCAATCCCGATCCCAAGACGCCGGGCTCATCGACCCATCCCGGCATCGTCCTTGGCAAGGAGTTGTCGCTCCGTCTCGGCGCGTTCGTCGGCGATAACGTCAATGTCGTCTCGCCCGTCGGTCCCGTCAGCGCGATCGGCATGGTGCCGAAGATTCGAGTCTTCACGGTGGTGGCGGTCTTTGAGTCCGGGATGTTTGAATACGATTCGTCGCTCGCCTATATCGGACTGGAAGAATCTCAAAAGTTCTTCAACATGACTCACACGGTGACCGGCATCGAAGTGAAGGTGGATGAAATTTTCCAAGCGGCCGAGATTGCCCGTGACATCGAGCGCGCAGTAGGCTTTCCCTATTGGGCACGAGATTGGATGCAGTTGAACCGTAATCTGTTTTCCGCGCTGAAGCTGGAAAAGACGATGATGTTTCTGTTGCTCGTTCTGATTACCCTCGTGGCCTCCTTTAACATTGTCAGCACCTTGACGATGATCGTAACGGAGAAGCAACGCGAGATCGCCATCTTGAAAGCCATGGGGGCGACGCGCCAGGCCATCATGCGGATTTTCATGCTCAACGGCCTGATCATCGGGTTGACCGGCACCCTCATCGGCATCCCGCTCGGATACACCTTCTTGTGGCTCATTGAAAATTATTGGACCTTTGATCAGACGGTGTACTATATCTCGCACATTCCCGTGCACGTGCAGGCCGTGGATGTCGTGCTCGTCTCGGTGTCGGCGATTCTGATCAGCTTTGCGGCGACGCTGTATCCGTCGTATCAAGCGGCGAAGTTGGATCCGGCCGCCGCGTTGCGGTATGAGTAACAGGATGCTGAAAACCGCCGCCAACCGCGTTCTCGCCTCGCAAAAATCCTCAACGTACCCCAGAGGGTACGCCTCCGGTGTTTGCTCGGCTGCGGCCTTGTTGGACAACCGTTTGGAGCATCCTAATGATTTAGATCTGGTGATTGGATGACTACAGCCGAAAAATTCAGAGCTAAGAAATCAACAGATTCGTAAATCACCAAATCATCACATTCTTCTATGATCGAAGCCGTTAATCTGACCAAGTCCTTTCAGATGGCCGGTCTTGAGCTGACCGTCTTAAACGGCATCAATCTCACGATCGCGCGTGGCGAGATGTTGGCTATCGTGGGCGCCTCGGGAGCCGGAAAGAGCACGCTGCTGCATATCCTCGGCACGCTCGACCGTCCGACCAGCGGCACTGTGCTCTTTGAAGGACAGGATCTGTTTCAGCTTTCAGACCAGAAACAAGCGGAGTTCCGAAACCGCCGCATCGGATTCGTCTTTCAGTTCCATCATCTCCTGCCGGAGTTCACGGCTCTGGAGAATGTCTGTCTTCCGGCCTACATTCAAAATCGCTCCGGAAGCGATGTTCACGCAGACGCGACATCGCTCTTGAAGGACGTTGGACTCGAGCACCGCATGAACCATAAGCCGGGAGAACTTTCAGGCGGCGAGCAACAGCGGGTAGCCGTGGCGCGCGCGCTGATCCAACAACCCAATCTCGTGTTGGCCGATGAGCCGACCGGCAATCTCGACACCCACACCGGGGACGCGCTGTTCACGCTGATGCGAACGTTGAATCGCTCACGTGGTATCACGTTTGTCATCGTGACCCATAACGAGAAACTCTCCGCGCAGGCCGACCGTATCATCCATATGGAAGACGGCCGGATCGTCCCGATCTGATTCACAACTACCCCATTTCTCCCGCTCCTCTTTCTTGACGAGAGCTGAGTTTTCCCGTAGGTTTGGTGTGGTATGTTTATCAGAGAGTGGTTCAAGGAAGACCGGATGAGGAAGACTGTCTCTCTCTACCGCACGGTTCTTGTTGCTTTGTCTATTCTCGGCTGTGGCTTCGCAACCACGGTCCACGCGATGGAATTCGCGATTGTCGGTCCTCGTGCCGCCGGCATGGGCGGGGCCGGTGTGGCCGTGACCACAGATTCCCTCGCCACCTATTGGAATCCGGCCGGGCTCGCCATGTCTCAAACCGTCGATCTCCGCGTACAAGGCAGTGCCCAAGTCATCGATCGACTCGGCGTGATCAGTACGGTGAGGGATATCAATGCCCTTGATAAGAACAATGCGGCCAATATCCCGCAAGCACAGGCCCTCGCGAACAGATTGAATCAGCCCGGCGCGTCGGTTTCCGGAATCGGCGCCGGGGGGTTGTACTTTAAAGGTTACTGGGGCAACTCTGCATTCGGATTTAATGTATCCGATGTTGCCACCAGCGGCGGATTTCTCAAGACGCCGATTTCCGTCACGCCAAGCGGC